>CAJCJD010000031.1 GCA_903970555.1 Vulcanimicrobiota bacterium | reverse complement strand
ACAGTGACATGGATTGTGACGGTCAGCAGCATTTTGTGTCCATGCCCCGCCAAGGCTCTTCCAGAAGAGGCTCACGGGCAAAGACTTGGCTTCCAGATGAGAGAAAGGGACTCGGAAGGTGCGCGCCTGGTAGCCGGTCATGAAATATACCATGACTGCGAATATGAACACCTGGACGACCTCCACCGGCGCCGTTGTCAACGTCTTCGCGAAGAAGAACGCGGACACCTTGTACGAGCCTGCACCGACCGTCCGACGCCGTCACGGCCACGTCTTGACGTCTTGTTTCGTGACAGTAGGCTCAGCGCGGCCGGCACCAGACGCTGGCACTTGCCCACAGATCCGCACACCGCTGCATGCAGCCGAGCAAGCCTGGCACCGCCAGCTGAAATTGACGGGGCTAAAGCCGGAACTCGAACGCCTGCGCGAACGCCATGCCAAGGACCCAGCCGCCTACGCCGCTGCCACGCAGGCGCTCTATCGCCAGCACGCGATCACCAGTGGGCTGGGCAGCGGCGTGCTGACGGCCATCGTGCAGGCGCCGCTTGGCGCTGGCATTTACGCGGCGATCCGTCAGAGCGTTGGCGGCGCCGGCTCCTTCCTCTGGATCGCCAAACTAGCGCGCCCCGATGTGTGGCTGGCCTTGATCGTCGCGTCGCTGAGCTGTGCGGCCATCATGCTCAACCCATCGATGTCCGAGCAGGCCCGCACCGTGCTGCACTGGCTGCCGGCGATCGTCGCTTTCCTGATGACTTGGCATCTCAGCGCCGGCCTGGGCCTGTATTGGGCCGGCGCTAGTACTGTGGGGGTAGTGCAGTCGGCCTTGCTGCGTCGGCGCATAGCGCGCGGCAGCCTGAGGCGGCGGCTTCCGCACTAAGGCCAAGAGGCCACCCCATCAACTAGGTGATACCTGTCAGGAACGATCCCTGACACCGTCCGCTGCCGCCCCTGCGGCGCTCCAGGCAAGCTTTGCTCAGATCCGGACGAGGGCGAATCCCACGGGATTCACCGCCTTAGCCCCGATCCCACGCCATTCCGACGCCTAGGCCATCAGTCATAGCAAGTCACCATTGACAGGTTCGGAGATGGTGTTATAGTTCACTACAACACCGGTCCACGAGATCACTAGGAGAGCCGTCATGAAAGCACCGAACCCGATCGCCATCACCGCCGCGGTTCTGTTTACCACGGTAAGCCTGCTCGCCATCAGCCCGAACACCCCCAAGGTAGCCGTCACCGAAATCAACGGCGCCAAGGTCATCAACCTGGCTCCCGTCGAAGTGCACCCCACCGCAGACGACCGCCGCGCCGCCGCCCTGCTGACCACCGCCAGCATCACGCTCGTCAACTCGCCGATCGCCAGCGAGACCGAAAGCGGCGCCAGCCTGCTCGGAGCGCAATTGGCCATGCCCTACTATTCGTTTGGTTCAACCAAGTTCGCCAGCATCAGTAAGGAATAATCCATGTCCATCACCTGGAACGACAGCGTCCCGATCTATCGCCAACTCCGCGAACGCGTAGTGGCGATGATCCTGGACGGCGCCTTGAACGAGGGCGACCCGCTGCCGTCAGTACGCCAGGTGGCGGCGGATTTTCAAATCAATCCGCTCACCGTTTCGAAGGCGTACCAGGAACTGGTCGACGACCAACTTGTGGAAAAAAGGAGGGGGCTGGGCATGTTTGTCATCGATGGAGCCCGTGAGGCGCTGCTCAAGTCCGAGCGCGAGCGCTTCCTGCGAGAGGAATGGCCTGCACTGTTTGCACGGCTGCAGCGCTTGGGCCTGGACCTTAAAACCCTGATGCGCGAAGCGCCGCAGGATACGGAGAATCACTCATGAACGCGGTCGTCACCGCCAATGGCCTGAGCAAGCGCTACAAGAACGCGATTGCGCTGGACAACGTGAGTTTTGAAATTCAGCCTGGCCGCATCGTGGGTCTGATCGGCCCCAACGGTGCCGGCAAGACCACCGTACTCAAGGCGATCCTGGGCCTTACCGACTTCCAGGGTCAGCTTAATGTGTTGGGACTGGATCCACGCACGCAGCGCGACAAACTGATGGAACAGGTTTGCTTCATTGCCGACGTCGCCGTGCTGCCACGCTGGATTCGTGTGCGCGAAGCGATCGACTTCGTCGCCAATGTGCATCCCCGCTTCAATCGCGCCAAATGCGAGGCGTTCCTTGCCCGCACCAAGCTCACGCCCGATCAGCGCGTGAAGCAAATGTCCAAAGGCATGATCGTGCAGTTGCATTTGGCATTGGTCATGGCGATCGACGCCAGAGTTCTGGTGCTCGACGAACCCACGCTTGGCCTGGACATCCTTTACCGCAAGCAGTTCTACCAGAACCTTTTGGAAGAGTATTTCGATGACAACAAGACGATCATCGTCACGACTCACCAGGTCGAAGAGATCGAACACATCCTCACCGACCTTATGTTTATCCGTGATGGAAAAATCGTGCTAAACACTGACATGGAAGCCTTGGGTGACCGATTCGCCGAAGTGATGGTCAGCGCCGACATGGCCAAAACGGCCCGCGAGTTGAATCCATTGGACGAACGCCAAGTGTTCGGCAAAAGCATCTTCCTGTTCGACGGCGTCGAACACTCACGACTCGCGGTGCTCGGCGAAATACGCCGGCCTTCAGTCAGCGATCTGTTTGTTGCCACCATGAAGGGGACATACGCATGAAAACCCTCTACTGGCTCGTCAAACGCGAATACTGGGAGCATCGCGGCGGCTTTTTCCTGGCCCCGGCTATCACGGCTTGCGTGTGTGTATTCATCGCAATTATGTCGCTGATTGGGCTAGAAGTTCTTGGCCGACATGCCGGCCTATTCCAACTCAATGGCTCAGACAACGGTCTAAATATAAACGACCATCTCGACGCAGAATCCTTGCGCAACAGAGGAATCATACTCGACAAGTTTCTCTGCCTGGGTGCAGTAATTCCACTGGCTGTTATGGCAATCGTTGTTTTCTTTTACTGTGTGGGATCGCTGTATGACGATCGCCGCGACCGCAGCATTCTGTTCTGGCAATCGCTACCCATTTCGAATTGGAAAACAGTGATTTCAAAGGTTGTCAGTGCGAGTATCGTTGCTCCATTAATCGCTACCGTCCTGGGCATAATCTTCGGATTCGCGCTAATTGTTCTCTGCGTTCTCTACGCAGCATTTCATGGCGTAAACGTCTGGGGAGTGTTGTTGGCGGCACATCCATTCAGAGTCACTTTGGATCTCATCGCATTGATTCCGCTATACGCCCTCTGCGCCCTCCCAACGATCGGCTGGCTGATGCTCTGCTCAGCCTGGGCGCGAAGCATGCCGTTCCTATGGGCATTGGTCATTCCTTTGGCAAGCAACCTGATCGTATTCTGGCTGCACTTGCTAGGCCTTTGGGACCTGAATGGACTGTGGTACTTCGGCCATATCACTTCACGGTTGCTTTTCAGCGTAACGCCTGGAAACTGGTGGCACTTCATCGCACCGACCTCACTAAATGGTGTCGCATCGCATAACGACATATTGGATGCATTGAACCTAGCGCAAAACTATTCGGCATTGACGTCGATCGAAATGTGGGCTGAAGCAGTGGCAGGAGTCGCCATGATCGGAGCCGCCATCTGGCTTCGCCGCTGGCGCGACGACAGCTGAGACGACAAACTTGCTGTCTGGCAATCATGATCTGATCGGGGAGCACATCATGAAGTACCAACGAAGGATGCTTCTGCTCGCGCTATGCACCGCAGTCGCTGCCTGCGGTGCCCCCAACGCCACGATCTCCTACGGGAAAGCAGGTTCGATCACGCTGAAGGACAGCCAGGTAACACTGCACGTCGACGGCGCCCTTGATGCGGTGATCGGATCCTCCGGCGACCTGAGCATCGACGACAAGCCGGTATCGATCACCCCGGCCGATCGTGGCCTGCTGATGATCTACCACCAAAACGTGCTGACAGCAGCGAGCGCGATGCGCGAATCGGGAGAAAAGATCGGCCTGGCAACGCTGAAGAACAAACTCAGCAGCGATGCCAATGCAAGCGGCAACGAAAAGCCGGTTGACGATGCCAAGCAACAGGAGCGCCAGGTCCAACTGAAGTTCTGCCAGGATCAGGCGAACATCAAAACCGTGCAGGATCAACTGGCGGTACAACTGTCCAGCTTCAAGCCTTACGGCAACATAGTCAGCAGCAATAGCATCGCCAACTGTCAGAAAGACGCGGCCCATTGAATCAGCACGTTCCGGCAGTTCCGCTTCTCGCGTGACGGCAACTCAAGCGCCAGACGTCCACTCTGGCAAGACATGATCTCATTAGGGAACGAATCATGAAGTACACACGAACGATCCTCCCATTCGCACTCTGCGCGGTTTTGGCCGCATGCGACGTGTCCGACACCACGATGATGAATGGCGCCGTCACCCTGAAGGATGGCATGGTGACGTTGCATGTTCATGGGGCTTCCGACGCGATCATCAGCTCTACTGGAGATCTGCAGATCGATGACAAAGCGGTATCCCTTACACCATCGCAACGCGGCCTGTTGATGCTCTACAACCACAATGTCCAGGATGTTCATGCCATTGGTTTGGAAATGGGCAAGACGGGAGCGCAGATGGGGGCAAAGGCTCTGAAGAATGCGATGAACAAGAAGTCGGATGCACAACAGGATCAAGACGCCGACGCCGGCGCTGAGCAGTTGAAACAGCTTGGCCTGAAGATTTGCCAGGATCAGGCAAACATCAAGACGGTTCAGGACCAGCTGATCGCTGAATTGCCGGCATTCAAACCCTATGGCGACATCGTGAGTGCCGACAGCGTTACCAGTTGTCAGAGCGACGCCAAGAATTGATCTCTATCCCAGCGCTTATCCCCGGAACGCGCCAAGAGCAGGTACTGCTTTTATGAAATACGCGACCACATTTGCACTGTTAACCTTCTGCTTCTGCTGCCTGCTTACCGCATGCGGGAAGCCATCGGACAACATCATCATCGGGGGACGCAGTGGCGCCGTGAACATCCATCTTGGGCTCGATGACGGGCGCGTCACCCTGCATGCCCAAGATGCACCGAGCGCCACAATCAATGCCAATGGCGACCTTCAGGTCAACCAGCAACCTGTCACCACCAACGCAGGCGAACGCGAGCTGCTCAAGTCCTATTACGAAAACGCGACGATGATACGCACCGATGCCATCGCTACCGGCAAAGCCGGCGCCGCAGTCGGAGTGCAGGCACTAAAAAGCGTTGCCAACCGACTCGCGAATGGCGATCCGGACCAGATCAAGCAGGATGTGGATGCCAAGGCCCAAGTGGTGAAAGCTGAGGCATTCAAGATCTGCCGGGACCTGAGCAACACCAAGACGGCCCAGGATCAACTGGCCGCGCAGCTGCCGGCGTTCAAGCCTTACGGCAATATCATCAGCGCGGACAGCGTCAGCGATTGCGAAAAAGATCAGAAAGACTGATCGCGGAATACTTCGATGCCGCTCTTTCGTAGCAGAGCGGCATCGCACTAAAACAGCAAATCAACCGCCTGCGCCGCCACCGCCGTGGATGCCACCCTTGGTCAGAGTGCGTGGGTCGAGCAGCTTCTTCAGCTCATCCTTGGAAAGCCCGGAGCTTTCCAGCGCGACATCCATGATGGGCCGCTTCTCCTTGTAGGCCTTCTTGGCAATCGCGGCACCTTTCTCGTAGCCGATCACCGGATTCAATGCGGTCACGAGGATCGGATTCATCGCCAACGCCTGATTCACACGCTCCGTATTCACCTTGAAACCGGCAATCGCCTTGTCGGCCAGCAAGCGCGACACATTGGCGAGGATATGGATCGACTGCAGCAAGTTGTAGGCGATCAGCGGCAACATCACATTGAGCTGAAAATTGCCGGACTGGCCCGCGATCGTGATGGCCGCATCGTTGCCGATCACCTGCGCAGCCACCATGGTGGTGGCTTCGGGAATGACCGGGTTAACCTTGCCCGGCATGATCGACGAGCCAGGTTGCAACGCGGGCAATTCGATCTCACCCAGCCCCGCCAGCGGACCGGAATTCATCCAGCGCAGATCATTGGCGATCTTCATCAACCCGACTGCCAGCGCCTTGAGCTGACCGGAGAGTTCCACCGCCGCGTCCTGCGCTGCCATGCCTTCAAAATAATTGGCGGACGAATCGAACCGCACGTGCGCAAGCTTCTTTAGCTCACGCGCCACGGCAGCGCCGAACTTCGGGTCGGCGTTGATGCCCGTGCCTACCGCTGTACCGCCAAGCGGCAATTGACGCATGCGCTTGAGACTGTCCTGGATACGATCGATCGCGGATTCAACCTGAGCCGACCACCCCGACAACTCCTGGCCGAAGGTCACCGGCATGGCGTCCATCAAATGCGTGCGCCCGGTCTTGGGAACGTTGCGCAACTCCCGGGCACGGTGATCGATCACGCGCTTCAAGTGCTTCAGCGCTGGCAGCAATTCTTCGCTGGCGACAAGCGTGGCGCTGACGTGAATGGCCGTGGGTATCACATCGTTGGAGCTTTGCCCGTAGTTCACATGATCATTCGGATGAACTTTGGAACCGGCCTTTGCCGCCACGTGGGCAATCACCTCGTTGGCATTCATGTTGGTGCTGGTGCCGGAGCCGGTCTGGAAAATGTCGATCGGGAATTGATCGTCGAACTGCCCTTCGGCGACTGCCAGCGCGGCCTTGCGAATGGCCGCCGCCTGCCCTTTCTTCAGATGACCCAAACCGAGGTTGGCCTCGGCGGCCGCGGCCTTGATCAGGCCCAATGCGCGGATGAAGGATCGTGGCAAGTGCAGGCCTGAAATGGGGAAATTGTCGATGGCGCGCTGGGTCTGTGCGCCATACAAAGCGTCGGCGGGCACCCTCAATTCGCCCATGCTGTCGTGTTCGATGCGAAAACCGCTCATGTCTGCGTCTCGTGCGGGGGGGACCCACCGACTATAAGCCCGCAAACTTGTTCGGAGCATCCCTGACCGTGCGGCAATGTAAAATGCCCAATTCTGATCCCCGCGGAAGCTGCCCGATGTCCACCCACGCCCTCACCGCCCTGTCCCCGCTGGACGGCCGATATGCCAGCAAGACCGAAGCGCTGCGCCCGATCTTCAGCGAATTCGGGCTGATGCATCGCCGGGTGCACGTGGAAATCGAATGGCTGCTGGCCATGGCTGCCGAGCCTGGCATTGCCGAATTGCCGGCCTTCACCGCTGCCCAGGTCGCCAAGCTGAAGGCGATTGCCGCCGACTTCAGTGTCGAGGACGGTGCGCGCATCAAGGCGATCGAAGCCACCACCAATCACGACGTGAAGGCGGTGGAATATTTCATCAAGGAGCGTATCGGCAACGACGATACGCTCGCACAAGCGAAAGAGTTCGTGCATTTCGCCTGCACCAGCGAAGACATCAACAACCTTTCCTATGCGCTGATGCTGCGCGATGCGCGCGAGCAGGTGTTGCTGCCGTGGTTCGACAAGATCATCGCCACACTGCGGGGGATTGCGCACGCTAATGCCCATCTACCAATGCTCTCTCGCACACACGGCCAAACCGCGTCGCCCAGCACGCTAGGTAAGGAAATTGCCAATGTGGTGGCGCGATTGGAGCGCCAGCGCAAGCAACTTGCCGCCGTCGACGTGCCCGGCAAAATCAACGGTGCCGTGGGTAATTACAACGCGCACGCCATCGCTTATCCCGATGTCGACTGGCAAGCTTTCTCGCAGCGTTTCGTTACCGGTCTTGGCCTGGATTACAACGCGTACACCACGCAAATCGAACCGCACGACGGCGTGGCGGAGTACTGCGATGCGGTGCGTCGTGCCAACACGATCATGATCGACCTGGCGCGCGACATCTGGGGTTACATCTCGCTCGGCTATTTCAAACAGGCATTGAAAGCCGGCGAGGTGGGTTCTTCGACCATGCCGCACAAGGTCAACCCGATCGATTTCGAAAATGCCGAAGGCAACTTCGGCCTCGCCAACGCCCTGCTCGCTCATTTCGCGGAAAAGCTGCCGATCAGCCGCTGGCAGCGCGACCTTACCGACTCCACCGTGCTGCGTGCGCTCGGCACGGCATTCGGTCATACGCTCGTCGCGCTGGAATCGCTGCAAAAGGGCCTGGGCAAGCTCAATGTGAATGCCGATCGCCTCGCGGGCGATCTGGACGCCAGCTGGGAAGTGCTCGCCGAAGCTGTGCAGACGGTAATGCGCCGCTACGGCTTACCGGAGCCCTACGAGCAGTTGAAGGCGCTGACTCGTGGTCAGGGCATTACGCGCGAATCGATGCGCCAATTCATCGGCGGCCTGGCGCTGCCGGAAGATGCCAAGCAACGCCTGCTCGATCTGACGCCGGGTACTTACACCGGCCTGGCTACCCAGCTGGCAAAGGCGATCTGATCCGTCAGACCGGACAAGGCATCCTGGCATTTGTCATGATGCCCTCTGCCCGATCTGAACGAGCCTCATGGCGCCCCTTTCCGAATTCCTGATCTTCGCCGGCATCGGTGCGCTCGCCCAATTGGTGGATGGCGCCCTGGGCATGGCTTATGGCGTGACGTCGGCCGGTATGTTGCTGGGCATGGGCATGCCGCCCGCGTTAGCCAGCGCCAGCGTGCACTATGCGGAAACCTTCACCTGTGGCGCATCCGGGCTCAGCCATTGGTGGGCAGGCAACGTGCAGCGCCGGCTGTTCTGGGCGCTGGTCATCCCTGGCGTTATTGGCGCCGTGATTGGTGCCACCTTGCTCGCGCATCTGCCTGCGACGTGGATCCGGTACTTCTTGACGCCGTATCTCTTGCTGATGGGTCTGTTCCTGCTTTTTCGCACGTCGCGCCGAAAGGAACGCCGGCAAGATGTGCCACCCGGCACAACGGTCCTCGGTTTCATTGCCGGACTACTCGACGCGGCAGGCGGCGGCGGATGGAGCGCACTGACGGTGACCACCATGGTGGCGCGCGGGCAGGAGCCGCGCATGGTCATCGGCAGCGTGCACTTGGCCAAATGCATCGTGAGCCTCGCGGCAAGCATCACATTCCTACTTAGCATTGGCGAAAGCCGGCTGCACATCGTGCTGGGGCTGATTTTGGGCGGCGTTATTGCCGCGCCGTTCGGCGCGTGGTTGGTGCGCCGCTTGCCGGCGCGCGTCACCACGCTGATGGCAGGCCTGACCGTGCTCGCGCTAGGGCTATACAACTTCTACCGAATCCTGCGCTAAGCACGCCTGACGCGCACCGCGCTTACAATCCAAGCCCATGCCCATTACCCAACCTTCCCGTAAAGAACTGCCGATCGAAGTGCGCGGCACCCCGAAGCTGCCGCTCGGTATGAGCACCGCGCAGTTTCTACGCGATTACTGGCAGAAACGGCCGTTGCTGATTCGCAATGCGTTTCCCGACTTCGTATTGCCCATCGAACCGGAAGATCTCGCAGGGCTCGCCTGTGAGGAAGGCGCGCTGTCGCGCCTGATCCAGCACGACGAAAACCGTGACCGCTGGCGTGTGAAAACCGGCCCCTTGAGCGAAAGCGATTTCGCCAAGACCGGTAATGCGAACTGGACCTTGCTGGTGCAGGACGTCGACAAGTGGGATATGGACGTCGCCGCACTGCTCGACCATTTCAGCTTTCTGCCGAGCTGGCGCGTGGACGATGTGATGATCTCCTACGCCGAACCCGGCGGTGGGGTCGGTGCACATGTCGATCAATACGATGTCTTCCTGCTGCAGGGACTGGGCCAGCGCCATTGGGCGATCAGCACCGATCCTGAGGCGCCGAAAGATTTCCGCAACGATGTGGAACTCAAGCAACTGCAACACTTCGCGCCCACGCACGAATGGCTGCTGGATGCTGGCGACATGTTGTACCTGCCGCCCGGCGTACCGCATGACGGCGTCGCGTTCGGTGGCCCATGCATGACGTTCTCGATCGGTATGCGCGCACCATCGCAGGCCGAGCTGGTGGGCGATCTCGCCGATTATCTCGCGGAGCATCTACCTGAAGAGTTGCGCTACGCCGATCCGGATCTTGCGCCCGTCAAACGCATCGGCGAAATCGACAAGGCAGCGCTGAAACGCATCCGAACGGCGCTACCGATGACGACAGCACTGGATGACGCCACACTGTCGGATTGGTTCGGCCATTTCATCACGCGCTATCGCAGTGCGCAGTCACCGCTGCCGCCGGCCAAACCTTTGAGCGAAGCGGCGTTGGCGAAACAATTGGCAGGCGGCGCATCGCTATTGCGTCATCCATGGTCGCGCATGGCCTGGGTGCAAGCCGGCTCGCACTGCACGCTTTACGCCAATGGCTATGCTTATCCGGCCACCGTTCGTTTGGCGGAGTTGCTTTGCACTCAACGTACGCTATCGCCTGCCCCCCAAACGAACGCCATCGAGCAGGTGTTGCTGTTGGCCCTGGTCAACGATGGCCACCTGGTTCCCCGCAAATTGCGCAAAGGTCACGCGTGAATACCGTGCCACCCGCCCAGGACGCAGGCCCGCATGCCGTTGAAGGCCGTGACGAGGTTGCCGCAGCGCGCCTGCAATTGCTGACCGCGGCCCGTTACAAGCTAGCCATTCACCTACCTACCTTGCCGGCCGATGCCTACAGTAGCCCGGCAGAACTGGCCGAGTTGCGCCGCATCGCGACGGCCGGCAGGGGTTCTGAAATCCGCATCGTGCTGAGCGATCCCACCACCGCGCTGCGTGCGGGACATCGCCTGATCGATCTCGCCCAGCGGCTACCTAGCGTGCTGCAGATCCGAACACCGGCCAACGAAGAGGACGAGAGCCGGATTGCATCGGCGTGGCTCCTCAACGACACCTACGGCTATCTATTCCTTCCCGAAGCCAGCCGCCTGGAAGGTCGCGCTGCCCTGAAGGACGGTCCTGGGCAGGCGCCCTTGGTACTGCATTTCGAGCAGATCTGGGAACGCGCCACGCCTGCCACCCAGCTGCAGCCGCTCGGTTTGTAAACCGCTGGCTGAACAAGGACGCGGGCCATATCCGCAGCCTGACGTTCATTCGGGTCTCGGTTCGCGCTGTAAGGCTTTGTCGAGACTGCCTTCGTTCCGGCTACGGCGCTCCTTCTGCTTGGTATCTGCGTTGTCGCCTCAATCTGTCTGTTCGATTGGGTTGCCGCGCCGCAGCAGCCCCAGGCTATAATTAACAGGATTTTTCGCTAGCGAACCACCTCGATCGGGCGATTCGCTGCAAGGCCTCCCTTCCCTGCCGGTGGTGACGTGAGCACTAACTTGATCCGCGAGTTTTCCGAGTCTTCGCAACTCGCAGGCGGTAACGCCGATTACATCGAATCGTTGTATGACACTTGGCTGGCCGACCCCGCGTCGGTATCCGCCGAATGGAACACTTACTTCAAGACCTTCAAAGGCCGCGAGTCGGGGGATGTGTCCCACACCGCGGCCATTGCGCGTATAGAGGCAGCGCAAAAGCAGCGCCCAGGCCTCGCGCCCGCAGCGCCCATCAGCGACGAGCATGCGCGCAAGCAAGCCGGCGTCCTGCGTCTGCTCACCGCTTACCGCTCGCGCGGCCACCTCGCCGCCGACCTCGATCCGCTGGGCCTGGCTCACAAGATGGATGCACCGGACCTCGGTCTGGCCTTCCACGGCCTGTCCGACGCGGATCTGGATACCGAATTCGACTGTGGCAACTTCGCCGGTGGCGGCCAGCGCATGAAACTGCGCGAACTGCTCGCCCGCTTGAAGCGCGTCTACACGAATACGGTCGGCGCGGAGTTCATGTACATCTCCGACCACGCCCAGCGCAATTGGATCTACTCGCACCTGGAGCAGGCCAACGGCAATGTCGGCCTGGATAAGACGGGCAAGCAACGCATATTGGACGGCCTGACTGCCGCTGACGGTCTTGAGCGTTATCTGCACACCAAGTACGTGGGCCAGAAGCGCTTCTCGCTGGAAGGTGGCGACAGCCTAATTCCGATGATGGACGATATCGTTCGCGCCGCAGGCGACAACGGCATCAAGGATCTGGTCATCGGCATGGCCCATCGTGGTCGCTTGAACATGCTGGTGAACATTCTCGGCAAACCGCCGAAGACGCTGTTCAATGAGTTCGAAGGCAAGTTCGAACACGCCGAGGACGATCCGGCCCACTCTGGCGACGTGAAGTACCACATGGGCTTCTCCGCCGATGTGCGCACGCCCAAGGGCGGCGTGCACGTAGCGCTGGCGTTCAACCCGTCGCATCTGGAAATCGTCAATCCAGTCGTAGCCGGCTCGGTGCACGCGCGCCAGATCCGCCGCAAGGACACGGAGCACAAGCAGTCGCTAGCGGTGCTCATCCATGGCGACGCCGCGCTGGCCGGCCAGGGTGTGAACATGGAATTGTTCAACATGTCGCAGGCCCGCGGTTTCAAGATCGGCGGCTCGCTGCATATCGTGATAAACAACCAGGTGGGCTTTACCACCTCCAATCCGCAGGATGCCCGTTCCACGCTGTACTGCACCGACCTGGCCAAGATGGTCAACGCGCCGGTGTTCCACGTAAACGGCGATGATCCGGAAGCAGTGATCCAGGTCACTCGTTTGGCCTACGAATTCCGCAAGCAGTTCCGCAAGGACGTCGTGATCGACCTGGTGTGCTACCGCCGCCACGGCCACAACGAAGCCGACGAACCGTCCGCCACTCAGCCGGTGATGTACCAGATCATCCGCAAGCGCCCTCCCGCGCGCGAACTGTACGCGCAACAACTGGTGAAGGAAGGCTTGCTGGCCGAAGGCGATGCACAGAAGCAGTTCGATGCCTACCGCGATCGCCTCGAAGCCGGCGCGGCGATGACCGACCTGCACCCGTCGCTCACCAAGGACGTGGAAGTGGACTGGAGCCAGTTCATCGGCCGCAAGCTGTCCACCCCGGTCAACACCGCGGTTTCGAAAAAGAAGCTGCTTGAGCTGGCGAACAAGATTCTGGATCTGCCGAAGGACCTGGTGCTGCAGTCGCGTGTCGCCAAGATCTACGACGACCGCCGCAAGATGGCTGCCGGCGAGCAGGCGGCCGACTG
>CAJCJD010000030.1 GCA_903970555.1 Vulcanimicrobiota bacterium | reverse complement strand
CACCCCGCATCGCATGGCCACCTCACGCAGAGCATGGTGGACTACCGGCACGCCGATGAACTTGCAGCGCTGCTGTCGCCGCGTGTACGCGAGGCCATCGCCGAACGCTATCGGTTGTGCGACGGCTTTTCCGATCCGGCGGCGACCACCGTATGAACATGAAGCTGGTCAGTTACATCGCCGGCCTGCTCGGCCTCGCTGTCGCGATTGCCTTGGTCGCACATCAAGGTTGGGGCGAGATCGCTCAAGCGATCGATCATGCGGGCTGGCCGCTGCTGTGGCTGCTGCCGTTTCACGCGCTGCCGCTGCTGTTGGACGTAATCGGCTGGCGCGTATTGATCGCACCGCGCGATCACCATCGCCAAGCCACCCTCCCGTTCCTGTTCTGGGTCGCGGCGATCCGCGAGGCCAGCAATCGCTTGCTGCCGGTCGCCAATATCGGCGGCGAGATCATCGGCATTCGGCTGGTGAAATGGCGCGGCATTGGCGGCGCGGCCGCGGCGGCGAGCATCATCATGGAGGTGTTGCTCACCCTGGTGAACCAGTATCTGTTCACCGCGCTGGGCATCATCCTGCTGATCGAATTGACGCGAAATATCAGTGCGTTCAGCACCGTGATCTCCGCGCTCGCTGCCAGTTTGCCGTTGCCGATCTTCCTGATCATCGTGTTGCGCCATGGCAAGGTGTTCTCGCGCCTTGAGACTTTCGCCGAGAAGCTGCTGGGCGGCCGCTCGAAGCTCACCGAGCTGATCGACGGCTCGAATCTGGATCTGGAAATTCGTGCGCAATATTCGCGCCCGTTGCGCTTGGTCGTCGCTTGCGGCTGGCAGTTCATCGGCTATGTGGTCGGCAGTTTCGAGACCTGGCTCGCGCTGCGCTTATTGGGCTATCCGATCAGCGTATGGGATGCGATCGCGATCGAAGCCGTGACACAAGCGCTGCGCCATATCATCTTCGTGGTGCCAGCCGGCCTCGGCGTGCAGGAAGGCGGCCTGGTGCTGTTCGGCAACATGATAGGCCTGCCTCCGGAGGCAGCCGTGGCGCTGTCGCTGGTCAAACGCATGCGCGAAGTGGCTTTTGGCGTACCTGCGCTGATTTCCTGGCAGTGGGCCGAGACGCGCAGGCTGTATGCAGCGTCCGCGCGCACCGACTCGGGCCCGCCGCCCATCTAACGAGAAAGTGAGTTATGACGCTGCAACAAGAGGCCTTCGATACCGAAACCCTGGTGCCCGGTTATCACGAACCGGTGCTGCCCACGGGCGAACCGGACGCAGCCACCGTGGCCGCGTCCGAAGAGCGCACGCGGCATTGGTCCGGTAAGGGACAGGGCCGCATCAAGTACGGATCGCCCGAGCACAAGCAGATGATGTGCCGGATGTTTGAGGAGACCTTCAACCCTTATCGTCCGTCGGTGCTCAAATGGCCGACGCTGGATGCCGAATCCCTGCATCGCATCGTCTCGCTGCCCATCTGGGATATCGCGGTGCAGACCGAGGGCAAGGCGCGTCTGCGCATGGCTGCTTACGCACGCACGCTGACCGACCCCGACATGCGCAACGTACTCGCGCAAAATGCCTGGGAAGAAAACCGGCATAAGGACGTGCTGTCCAAGATGGTGCAGCACTACGGCATCCCGCTCGTCGAAGAGCCGCCGTACATCTATCCGCCCGATCCCGAATGGGCCTATCTGGTGACGGGTTATAGCGAATGCATCGATAGCTTCTTTGCCTTCGGCCTGTTCAAGGTGGCGCATGATTCGGGCCTGTTCCCAGCCGAACTGATCGATACCTTCGAGCCGGTGATGCAGGAGGAATGCAGGCACATTCTGCTGTTCGCCAACTGGGTGGCGTGGCACCGCGCGAACCTCTCGCTGTTTGCCCGCATCGCTTTCGAGTTCAAGGTATTCCGCGTCTGGTGGTTCCTAGGCATGGAACGCATGGATCTGGCCAAGAGCCTGGATGGTGATGGCAAGGAGCAGGTGCAAGATAATAACTTCACCGTGACCGGCGCCCAGTCGGTGACCAATCAAGACCTGAGCGTCATCGAATTGATGCAGTGCTGCCTGCGCGAAAACGACCGTCGTTTTGCCGGTTACGATCCGCGCCTGCTGCGTCCGACGACGATGCCATTCCTGGTTCGGTGCGCACTACCGGTGATGAAATTTTTCGACCGGATCAAGCGCAAGCCTGCGCAAGCGTGAGACCACGCGGCGCATGGTCGCCGCGCTCCGTCAGCTCGATGTCAGGAAGATTGGCGGAACCATCGCACGGCGTCTTCCAGCGCCAAACGCGCAGGACGGGCCGTATAACCCAGTTCGCGCCGTGCTTTCTCGCTGGTGAAAAACATGCGCTTTTTCGACATGCGTACTTCTTCCACCGTGGCGATCGGGTTCATGCCGGTCAGGCGCGCCCATGCTTCGGAGACGTAGGCGATCGGCATCACCACCGCATGCGGCAAGCGAATCTTGGGCGGCGATCGCCCTGCGATGTCGGCGATCTCGGTCAGCACTTCGCGCAGGCTCATATCGAAGCCACCGAGCACGTAACGCTCGCCGACCACGCCGCGCTCAAAGGCCAGCCAATGTCCTTCGGCCACATCATCCACGTGCACGATATTGAGGCCAGTATCGACGTACGCCGGCACCTTGCCAGCCATGGCATCGCGCACGACACGACCTGTGGGCGTCGGCTTGATGTCGTACGGTCCGATCGGCGTGGACGGATTGACGATCACGATCGACAAGCCGTCGGCGGCGAATTTCCTGGCCTCTTCCTCAGCAAGAAACTTCGAGCGTTTGTAGTGACCGATCATGTCATCGACCGAAACTGGCGTGGTCTCGCTACCCGGCGAGCCATCCTTCGGAATGCCAAGCGTCGCCACGCTGCTGGTGTAGACGATGCGCGGTACGCCAACACGCTTGGCCGCTTCGAGAATCGCGCGCGTGCCGTCGACATTGGAGCGATAAAGCTCGCTGGGGTCGGGCGCCCACAAACGGTAGTCGGCCGCGACATGGAACAGCGCGTCGCAACCCTCGCAAGCCGGCAGCAAGGTAGAGGGCTTGGTCAGGTCACCCTCGACCACTTCCACATCGAGCCCCTGCAAATTGCGGCGATCCGATCCCGCCCGTGCCAGCACACGCACGCGATGTCCATCGCGCAACAAGCGGCGAGCAACCGCCGAACCGACAAAACCGGTGGCCCCGGTGACCAGTGCCCTCACGGCGAAACAGCCCGCAATGCGAACGACCACGCGGGGGCGATCATGACTCGAGCATTAAAAAAGGTCGGAACAATCATCCCGTAATTATGGACGAAAACCGCTTGGTGCTTCAGCATATTAGGCATGCTCTCCCCACCTCATCCGTCCTGTATTCCCCCACCGGATAGGGTGAGTCCACCCCGCATAGGCTGCTTCGTGGCGCGGGAACTTCAAACAATGCCGGCATTCCAAATTCCTGCACTCATCGGTGTGGCATAATAGGAGCGGCCGAGGCATGCCAATGACCCAACTACACAATGCCACCGCCAATGCCGTGAGCGACGAGGCCAACACCTACCAGGACGCGATCCTGCCCAAGGTGTCCCGGACCTTTGCGCTTACCATCCCGCAGCTTCCCCCGGAGCTGCGTCGTGCGGTTGCCAATGCTTACCTCTTGTGCCGCGCCGCGGACACCATCGAAGACGAGCCGGCGCTGTCGGCCGAACAGAAGCGTTCCTTCGAGAACGCCTTCGTCGCGGCGGTGACTGGCGAGGCCGATCCGCAACGTGTCGCGAACGAAGTGGCGCCGCTGCTTTCGAACGAAACGCTGGAAGCCGAGCGTGACCTGATGCGTCGTCTGCCGACCGTACTGCAGGTCACGCGCAGCCTCAGGTCCACGCAGCAGGCGTCGATCGTGAAGTGCCTGAAGATCATGTCGCACGGCATGCACGAGTTTCAGCGCAACGCGGGGCTGCATGGCCTGAAGACCCTGCACGATCTCGATCGCTATTGCTACTGCGTCGCAGGCGTGGTCGGCGAAATGCTGACCGAGATGTTCGTCGATTTCGAACCCGCCCTGGTTCCCCATCGCAACACGATGCTGCGTCTAGCCGTGTCCTTCGGCCAGGGTCTGCAAATGACCAACATCCTCAAGGATCAGTGGGAAGATCGCGCTCGCGGCGCCTGCTGGTTGCCGCAGGACATGTTCGCGCGCCATGGCGTGAAGCTGTTCGATCTGAAATCGGGCAAGCAAAATGCGGGTTATGCCGCCACCATGTCCGAGCTGGTCGGCATTGCGCACGCACACCTGCGTTATGCACTTGACTACACCCTGTTGATTCCGGCCAAGCACGCAGGCGTTCGTCGCTTCTGCTTGTGGGCGATCGGCATGGCGCTGTTGACGCTAAGCAATCTGCAAAACAATCTCGATTTCTCGGCAGGCACGCAGATCAAGATTTCGCGCAACGCCGTTGCGCGTACCATCCTGATGACCCGCCTGTTCGGCCGATCCAATGCCGGTCTGCGCTGGCTGTTCTCGGTCGCTGCGCGCGGCTTACCGCTAACGCCGCTGACCACGGAATGGAGCGAGCCTTCCTTGCCGGGACGGACCTGGCCCAAGCGTTCCATTCCGCACATTGCCGACGTCACCTGGCGCGAGCCGGTGGATGTCCACGAAGTGCAAGAACAATGAACGCGTCAACGCCGAACGCTGCCTCCGCCGCTGCCGACGATCTCTTCCAGCCATCTGCAACAACCGGTCTGGACGGAGCGATTGAGCGTGGCCGCGAGGCATTGTTGGCGCATCAGCACCATGACGGGCACTGGTGTTTCGAACTGGAGTCCGACTGCACGATCACCGCCGAATACATCCTGATGATGCACTTCATGGATGAGATCGACGATGTGCTGCAGGAGAAAATGGCGCGCTACCTGCGCGCCACACAGTCGACGGATACGCATGGCGGCTGGCCGCAGTACTACGGCGGCGACATCGATATTTCCTGCACCGTGAAAGGCTATTACGCACTCAAGGCCGCGGGCGACGATCCCGCTGCCGAGCACATGCGCCAGGCGCGCGAGGCCATCCTCGCACTGGGCGGTGCGGCGAAGGCGAACGTGTTCACGCGCATCCTGCTGGCGCTGTTCGAACAGGTGCCTTGGCGCGCCACGCCATATGTGCCGGTCGAGATCATGCTGTTCCCGCGCTGGGCACCGTTCCATATCGAGAAGATCTCGTACTGGGCACGCACGACGCTCGTTCCGTTGATGGTTCTGTGTTCGCTCAAGGCGAAAGCGCGCAATCCGCGCAAGATCCATATCCGCGAATTGTTCGTCACGCCGCCGGAACAGGAACGCCACTATTTCGCTCGTGGCGGCCTATTGAATCGCACGTTCCTGGTGCTGGATAGGGTCGGCCGCGTGGTCGACCGCTTCGTCCCGAAAATGCTGCGACAACGCGCGGTGCGCAAGGCCGAAGCATGGTTTCTGCCGCGCATGAATGGCGAGGACGGCATCGGTGCGATTTTCCCGCCGATGGTCAATAGCTATGAGGCGATGGCCCTGCTCGGTTATCCGAAGGATCATCCCGCACGGCAAACCTGCCTGCGCTCGATCCAGAAGCTGGTGGTTCACCGCAACGACGGCACGGCGTACTGCCAGCCTTGCGTTTCACCGGTGTGGGACACCGTGTGGAGCGCATTGACCTTGATGCACACCAGCGACGACGACGCCACGCAGGCCGCCATCGCAAAATCGGTCGACTGGCTTCGTTCGAAGCAGGAAATGGAACTCAAAGGCGACTGGGCCGCGCGTGCACCCGATGCACCGCCTGGCGGCTGGGCGTTTCAGTACAACAATGCGTATTACCCGGATATCGACGACACCGCCGTCGCCGCTGCATTGCTGCATATTCAGGATCGTCGTCGCGGCGAATCGGGTCGTCATCGCGTCAATACGGATCGCGCCGCCGACTGGATGATCGCGCTGCAATCGAAGAACGGCGGTTTCGCCGCATTCGATGCCGACAACACGCACTATTATCTCAACGCGATCCCGTTCGCCGATCACGGTGCACTGCTTGATCCGCCGACCGAAGATGTCTCTGGCCGTGTCGCCGCGTGCCTGGGCGTGCTTGCGCGGCCACAGGACAGCGAAAGCCTGCGCCGCTGCATCGACTACCTGCGCGCCACGCAGTTGGAAGATGGCAGTTGGTGGGGCCGTTGGGGCAGCAACTACATCTACGGCACCTGGAGCGTGCTCGGTGGCCTGGCGCTGGCCGGCGAGGATCCGCGTCAACCGTATATCCGCAAAGCCATCGACTGGCTTCGCTCGCACCAGCATGCCGATGGCGGCTGGGGCGAAACCAACGACAGCTACATCGACGCGGGTTTGCGTGGCACCAATCGCAACATGAGCACGCCGCAGTCCACCGCATGGGCGCTGCTGGCGCAAATGGCGATGGGCGAAGCGCAGTCGGATTCCGTGCGTCGCGGCATCGCTTTCCTGCTGGAAGACCAGCAAGCCAGCGGGCTGTGGTATCACCCTTCGCACAACGCGCCCGGCTTCCCGCGCGTGTATTACCTCAAGTACCACGGCTACACCGCGTACTTCCCGCTGTGGGCGCTGTCCCGCTATCGGCAACTGCTAAAGCCGGCTGCTGCTTGAATCCTACGACGGCCATCCGCACGACTGGCGTTGTCGTGGCGCTGGCATCGGAAGCCGCGACGCTCACCGCAGGTAATGTGCAAACCGAACGCCTGACGCCGCTCGCCGATGGCGCGGCGCTGTGGCTGAGCGGCATGGGACCGGCCGCAGCGCAACGCGCGGCAGAAGGGCTTGCCGATGCAGGTGCAAAGGCACTCGCCGTATTTGGCGTTGCGGGCGCGCTGGATGCATGCCTCGGCAACGGCGCGTTGTTTTGTCCCGAACGCGTTCTCCATGACATCGGCCACGACTATGTGGCAGATGCCCGTTGGCGGGATCGCGTGTTGCAGCAACTGGCTACGACAACGTGGCCTTTGCATGCGAATGGATCGCTGCTCAGCGTGCAAGCGCCCTTGCTGACCGCATCGGCGAAGACCTCTGCGCATCATCACCATGCCGCCCTCGCTGTAGACATGGAAAGCGCCGCCGTCGCTGCTGTCGCACGCGCGCGTGGACTGCCGTTCGTGTGCGTGCGTGCCATCGTCGATGAAGTGAACGACACGGTCCCGCTCGCGTTGCACGACAGCGTCGATGCCTGGGGACGCCCACGACCGCTCGGCCTGATTGCGGCCCTGTGCCGCCATCCGTCCGTATTGGCCGACCTGCCCCGACTATACTCACGCATGCAACGAGCTACCCGCGCGCTGCGCGTCGCCGCCAAGGCGATGGGACCTGCGCTGGGCTGGTCGCCATGAATTTCAATTTTTCGCACCGCCGTCGTTACGGCCATGCCTCACTGGAGAACCTTCTGATGTCCCTGCGCCGTCGTTTTGGAACTTTCCTGGTCGCCGCGACCTGTGCCTTCGTCAGCCTGTCCGCATCGGCACATGCCATTCTTGTCGACAGCACACCCAAGCCCAACGGTACGCTGAGTGCGGGTCATGTGCAGTTGGTGTTCAAGTACAACAGCAAGATCGACCAGCATCGTTCGCGCATCACGCTGGTCAAATCCGATCAGAGCGAAACCGTGCTGACGATCGCCACCACCGGCCCAAGCAACGAACTGGACACCAGCGCCGATCTGGCACCGGGTTCCTACACGATCCGCTGGCAGGCCCTGGCGCTCGATGGCCATATCACGCGCGGCGATGTGCCGTTCACTGTCGTGGCCAAGCCGTAAAAGCGAATTACGTTGGGGTGCGCATTAGCGAGCCCCAACGTATTGACGCTACATGAAACCATCCTTCCAGCCTGAGTGATCCTTCGTGGAACTTCTCGTCGATATCTTTGGCTACCTGAGCATCATCCTGCACGGTCTAACCATCGTCGCGCAGTCGATGACGCTAGGCGGCATCCTGTTCCTGGTCTTCCTGCTGCGTCCGTTTGTGCATCTGCTTGCGCAAGGCGCGGATCTGGAACGGCGCGTGGCACGCCTTACCATCTACAGCGCCATCGGCCTGATCATTGCCGAGATCGCCGGCGTCGGATTGCAGGTAGCGGTGGTGATGTCCACCGTCGACCTGGGCTTTTTCGATGTCATGCAGGCGCCGTTCGCCGTTGCCGGCACCGTCAAGATTCTCTGTGCCGTGCTGCTGATTCCGTGCCTGGGCAAGCGCATTTCCGCCAGCCCGCTTTCCGCTGTATTGCCGTTGTTGATCGGCGCGGTGGAACTTACTGCCGCCACCTTCACCACGCATGCGTATGCGCGACTGAGCGACAACACGCTGCTGCTCTTTGTTGAAGGATTGCATCAGTTCGGCGCGGCGATCTGGGTCGGTGCGATTCCGTGCTTCGTGCTGGCACTGGGACGACTGCATGATGCGAACGGCTGGCGTTTGGTCGGCGCGCGCTTCTCGCGCATGTCGATGATCGGCGTTGCCAGCATCGTGATTTCCGGCGCGGTGATGAGCCTGTTCTACATCGGCAACTTGCAAGGTTTCTACGGTACAGCCTACGGTGTGATGGTCGGCGCGAAGATCGCGATGTTCCTCGCGTTGCTTGCGCTGGGCGCGGGCAACCTGCTGGTCACCGAGCGACTGCGCAAGAACCAGGACACTTCGGTGATCCGCCTGCGCCGTTTCGCCGAAGTGGAAATCGGTATCGGCTTCACTATTTTCTTCGCCGCCGCATCGCTGACGTCGGTGCCGCCGGCCGTCGACCTCACTACCGATCGCGTCACGCTGCACGAGATCGCTGTGCGCAATGCGCCGGTGTGGCCAAGTCTTACTTCGCCCGATCACGACCAGCTGGCGATTTCGCAGAAGCAGACGCAGCTGGATCAAGAAGCCTTGCAGCGTCATGCAGTTGCCGCACAGGCCAATGTGCCCGGCTCGGGCATCCTGCCGCCGCGCAATGCGCAGGACATCGCCTGGTCGGAATACAACCATCACTGGGCCGGCATCTTCGTATTGCTGATTGGCTTCCTGGCGCTGCTCAATCGGGCCGGCATTGGATGGCTCAAGCATTGGCCGCTGCTGTTCCTGCTGATGGCCGGCTTCCTGCTTGTGCGCTCGGACCCTGAAGTGTGGCCGATGGGCCAGGAAGGGTTTTGGGTGGCGTGGCGCGATGTGGAAGTCGCTCAGCATCGTTTCTTCGTAGCGCTGATCGTCCTGTTCGGCGTGTTCGAATGGGCAGTGCGCACGGGACATCTACGCAGCCCGAAGGCCGCCCTGGTGTTTCCGCTGCTGGTGTCGGTGGGTGGCGCGATGTTGTTGACCCACAGCCACCAGATTTCCAACGTCAAGGACCAGCTGCTGATCGAACTGACGCACACGCCGCTGGCCCTGGCTGGCGTCTCGGCGGGCTGGGCGCGCTGGTTGGAGCTGCGCCTTCCAGGGCGCGGCGGGCGCATTGCCGGCTGGGTCTGGCCGATCTGCTTCATGCTCGTTGGCGTGATCCTGCTCTGGTATCGCGAAGCCTGACGCGTCTTCCCTCCCCTCCTTTCAGGGGAGGGTTGGCCTCGCAGCCGGTTTTGAGCACCGCCGCGCGGGCCAAGGGAGGGCCCGGAATGTTAAAGTTACGGGATGGCGCCGCGATTCTTCCCCGGTCGCAGCTAGACCATGCCCGCTACCGACCGTTTCCTGCCCGGATATCGCATGAGCCTGATTTCCCCAGAGGTTTCCACGTTCGACGCCCGTGTCCCTGCGTATCTGCGCAGGCTGGAGCGCACGACGGATGCACTTCTGCCGCCCGCCGCCACCGATCCTCATCGGCTTCATCAGGCCATACGGTATGCCTGCGAGGGCGGCAAGCACCTGCGCGCGCTGATGGTGTACGCCACTGGCGAAACCTTGGGCGTTGCGCCGGAGCAACTCGATCCGGCAGCCTGCGCCGTGGAACTGATCCACGCTTACTCGCTGGTGCATGACGACCTGCCGGGCATGGACAACGACGATTTGCGCCGTGGCCGCCCCACCGTGCACAAGGCTTTCGACGAAGCCACCGCGATCCTGGTTGGCGATGCCCTGCAAACCTCTGCCTTCGAAGTGCTGGCCAACGCCGATGCGCTAGATGCCGAGCAGAAAGTGCGGATGATCAGCTGCCTGGCACATGCCTCTGGCTCGCTGGGCATGGTCGGCGGCCAAGCCGTCGACATGGCTTCGGAAAACCTCACCTTGACCGTGCCGCAGCTTGAATCGCTGCACGCCCGCAAGACGGGCGCGCTGATACTCGTCACCTGCCAGCTCGCCGGTATCGCGGCACGTGCGCCGGAAGCCGTTCGCCAGACGCTGGAACGGTATGGCCGGTCGATCGGCCTGGCGTTCCAGATCCAGGACGATGTGCTGGATCAGATCGCCGATACGGCAACGCTCGGCAAAACCGCCGGCAAGGATCAGGCGCAGAACAAGTCGACATTCCCTTCCCTGTTGGGACTGGACCAGGCGCAACAGCGCGCCAACGCTTTGTTCGACGAAGCGCGCGACGCCGCCCGCAGCCTGCCGGGCGATGCAGAACCGTTGCTATGGCTGGCCGATCATATTCAGCAACGCAATCACTGATAGCACGTACGGCATAACGTAACGTAAGGTGTGCTGCAGCACAGGAATGTGCCGCTCACGGTCAAGCAAGCTAACGCTTGATCGTTGTGACGAATCCGGAGCCAGGGGCCGTGACGGATTCGCCGATGCGAAAACGACGGGAAAGACGTTACCAGGCATGACCGATGTTCAAATCAATCGCTAAGCTTTGGCGAAAATGGCATGCCGCACTCCGCACGGGGCGGCAGATCGACGGGCTGCTGGCGCATGCCGACCCGCGCGCGGAACTCGCATCGCGCAACGAATGGCTGATCGAGGTATCGCACTGGCTGCATCGCGAAGGCTCGATCGCGAGCGATACGGCACAACCGGACCACGCGCCAAAATACCCGCCTCACGTGCGATTGCGTTACTTGCTGCAACTGCTCGATCGCAACCCCGAATGGAAAGAGCGCGTCGCACTTACGCTGCAAAGCATCGTGCGCGACAGCGATGCGATGACCCTGCTCTGCGATTCCGGCATGCCGGCTCACTCGGGCTTCATCGGCGCGTTGTTCGAACGCCTGCAAGATTCGCTGATCCCGCCCGCACCCAACACGCGCGACCTGTCGGCATTGTTCACCTTGGTCTTTCCTTCGGCCGACGATGCGCAATGGGTCGCCGCGCTACCGCGCGAACTGCTGGTGAAACTCGGCGAGCTGTTCGCCTATCGCGAGGCCGAACAAACCAGAGACGACACCGCGACAGCCGCACCAAAAACCGGCGCGCCAAAATCGCAAAGCCGACTATCGCTCGAACTGCTGGCGGCCCTGCATAATCTCGCCGGGCAGATTGCCTCTACCGGCTTATCGAAAGCCATCCGCACGCGCCTGACCGAGCAACGCCTCGATGCACTGCCGTTTTACAAGTTGCCGCGCGCCATGCTGGCGATCGAGACGGCCAGCGAAAACGAGACGCAGGACGAAACGGACCTGCATGCTTTACGAAAAGACCAGCCGCTACTTCAGGAAGTGAACTATCTACGCGCGCTGCTGGACGAATGCCATCGATCGATGCGCGACGTGCACACGCATCTGAACGATAACGGTGTCAGCGTCGATATCGTGTATCAACTTGAGCGGATGCGCGCGCGCATCCGTCGTACGGAACGTTTGCTTGAGGCATGGCTCGCGATCCGCCTGCAAGGCGAGTCCATCGAAGCGATTGCCAGCTTGTTTGCCGACCTTATTGCCGCGAATCGCGCCAGTCACAGCGTTGGCAATCTGATACGCAGCAATTTCTCGCTGCTCGCGCGCAAGGTGGTCGATCGCAGTGCGGAAGACGGCGAGCATTACGTTGCCTACGACCGCAAGGAATATTTCCACATGCTGTGGATGGCGGCCGGCGGCGGCTTGATCACCGCAGGAACGGTGTACATCAAGTTCTTCATCACGAGCGCGCATCTGCATCCGATGATCGAAGGCCTCTTCGCCGGGATCAACTACGCGCTGTCGTTCCTGCTGATGCATTTTCTGCATTTCACGCTGGCCACCAAACAGCCGGCGATGACCGCACCGATGCTGGCGCAAAAACTGGAAGGCATCGGCTCACCGCACGGCATGGACGAGTTCGTGCGATCGGTGGTGGCGCTGGTGCGCACGCAGGCTGCGGCCATTCTTGGCAACCTGGTACTGGTCTTCCCGGTATGTCTGGCGATACAGCTGGGCGCCCATTATCTGTTCGGTGCCAACCTCATTACGCCGGAAAAGGCACACAAAACGCTGCATTCGTTTTCGCTGCTTGGCGCGACACCGGTTTATGCCGCAATCACGGGCGTGCTGCTGTGGTCGTCGAGCTTGCTGGCCGGATGGGCCGACAATTGGTTCGTGTTGCATCGCGTGCGCGACGTGCTTTCTTACAATCGTCGCTTGCGCTTTGTGTTTGGCGAACGCGGCGCGTCGCGCTATGCCAACTTCTGGCGTCGCAATATCTCGGGCATCGTCGGCAATCTTTCGCTCGGCCTGATGCTGGGGTTAGTGCCATCCATCCTCACGGCGTTCGCGTTGCCGTTCGAAGTGCGCCACGTAACTTTGTCGACAGGTGCGATCGCCGTCTCGCTGGGTGTGCTCGGCACGGCTACGCTCGATGCCGGCGAGCTTTGGTGGGCGGTCGCTGGTACGGCAAGCATGGCCGTGCTCAACGTGGCGGTGAGTTTTACGATGGCGTTCCAGATGGCGCTGCGCGCCCGGCCGATACAGCGCCGCGCGCGACGTGAAATCAATCGGGCGATCTGGCGCTATATCCTGACAAATCCATTCCGGCTGTTTTTCCCAGGCAAGACGGAGTCGGCGTGACGTGTGCGCGCGGCGGCACAACCACCGTCAGCCGGGGCGCACGTCGTGCAGTTGCCACCCGGCACCGATCAGCCAATTCAGCCGTTGACGCAGGATGCTCATCGGCAGATCGCTGATGACCTCGACCTCAGTATGAAGGTCGACCGTTTTTGCACTTACCTGCGCGAGCTGGTCGGTCACGCCAAGGCGCTCATCCACCTGATCCGGATCGGGCTGCAGAGCGCGCCAGCGTTGGAATAACAGCGGGCTGCGCAAGGCTTCCTGAAAAGCCGCGGCGAAATCGTTCGGGCCTGCGCCGCTGTAGCTCAGCTCCGACTGCGCACCGCGCGCATGTGCGAGATCAGCGATCTGCAAATAGTAATGGCTGCGATTGGTCATGGACTCTCCCTTTTAGTTGACCCTACTCACGAAGAACCGTATGCCGGTTCCTCCCTGCCTCAAAACCCCATTGCCACCCGATCCAGCAAGCTGGAAGCCTGCTCGGGTGCCAAGCCATGCGGCAGGATGCCAAGGCAAGGTGCCGGCAACAGCATGCGCAAGGTGTCTATATTTTCCTCCACGGCGTCCATCTGTGGATCGATACGGTTGCCGATCCAGCCGATCAGCTGGCAACCATCGGCCTGGATCGCCTCCGCGGTAAGCAACGCGTGACTGAGACAACCCAGTCGCAGGCCCACCACCAGCACCACGGGCAACGACCATGCCTTGGCGATATCCGAGGCGAACAATTCGGGCGGGGCCAACGGCACGCGCCAGCCACCCACGCCTTCCACCACAACGGTGTCGTAGCACGCGCGCAACGCATCGAATGCAGCGCGCAAAGGTGGCAGCGCAATCGTCACATTCTCGTGCGCAGCGGCCAGATGCGGTGACAGTGGGTCGCGCAAAGCGATCGGATTGACCTGCTCGTAGGGCGCCTGCGGCGTACTGCTGGCGGCCATCAACGCAAGCGCATCCTCGTTGCGCAAACCTAGCGGCGTTTCGACGCAGCCGCTGGCGACCGGCTTCATGCCGCAGACGCTGCGTCCCATCGCACGCACCGCGTGCAAGACGGTGCAAGCCACATGTGTCTTGCCGATGCCCGTGTCGGTACCGGCGATAAACAACGCGCTCGTCATACTGCTTTCGCCAACGTCCGTCTCGACCAACGCCCCG
This sequence comes from Vulcanimicrobiota bacterium, assembly GCA_903970555.1. Classification (GTDB taxonomy): domain Bacteria; phylum Pseudomonadota; class Gammaproteobacteria; order Xanthomonadales; family Rhodanobacteraceae; genus Dyella_B. The sequence continues at coordinate 24,303 of CAJCJD010000030.1, read as the reverse complement.
CCACCCAGTAGACCACCACGAGCAAGAAATAGATGTAGCCCGGCAGCCCGCTCCATGTGCCGTTATCGGGGATCAGGAGGGCCGCAATCAACGACAACAACGCCACGGCCATCGAGCCCAGCTGAACGTAGAAAGTCTCGCGCGCTTCGATGCGTTCCGCATGCGGGATTTGCGATCGCCGCAAGCTATGGCCGTACAGCGCAACGAGACAGCCGGCCATGCATGCATACGCCAAGCCGTAACAGATATAGAGCGCTTTGAGCTCCCGCACGCTGCCGATCATCGGCTCATTCGGCAACACCGTGTGCGCAAAGGCATCGTAGAGGGAACTGAACAAGGACTGGAAAAGCATGTTGAGCGGGTAAACGAAAATCAACGCGAAAAACACCAGCATCAGGCTGAGCGTGATGCTGATGCCATCGTGGATGCGGAAGCGGTCGCGCCAACGCACATGCCGGTGCCAGAAGACCAGCAACGTGGCAAAACTGCAGGCGAAGCCCGGAATCCGATCCAGATCCAATAGCAGATCGTGCAGGCTATGCGGCGCCTCGGCGCCGGCGATGGCCAGCACGCTTACCGCGAAGGCAAATGCCGCGTCGATGAAACCGTCCAGACGATGCGCCTCGACGCGGCCAACATGCGCAGCTTCGTGCTGCTCGCTCATACTCTCCCCCTTGTGCCCGGGCCGCAGACGTCCCATCTTGGTACACCAGTCTGCAGCAATCGAGCTAGCGCGTCATGTTTGAGATCAAAAACAACCAAGCGGCAAACAAATCAGAACAATATGCCGATCTGGTCCAACAGGCCCGTGGCATGCTCGCCGGGGAACCCAGCCTGGTCGCCAATGCCGCCAACTTCGCCGCGCTGGTGTTCAACAGCCTGCCCGATCTTAATTGGGCCGGGTTCTACCTCTATGACGGCACCGAACTGGTGGTTGGCCCTTTCCAGGGTAAGCCGGCATGCATCCGCATCGCACTCGGCCGGGGTGTTTGTGGCACCGCCGCGCAGACGCGCGAAACGCAGGTCATTCGCGACGTAAACAGCTTCGATGGCCATATCGCCTGCGACGCCGCCTCGCAATCGGAGATCGTCGTGCCGTTGGTGAAACCCGACGGCAGCCTGCTCGGCGTGTGGGACGTCGACAGCCCATCGATCGCCCGCTTCGATGAGGAAGATCGTGCCGGCATGGAAGCATTGTGCGACGTATTCATGCAGGCGCTAGCCGCTTAAATCACGCCAACACGCGCTTTCATGGGTCGATCAGGCTGGCGCTCCTGATATTGCCTTCCAGCAGCTGCATCACCGCCGCGCGCGCCTCTTCCACGCCCGTGCCTTTGGCCGAGGAAAACACCTGCGCGGTGACAGGCATCCCCACATCCAGCTCCTTGCGCAGCGCAGCCAATGCCTGCGCCGCCTGGTTGCGCGACAGCTTGTCGGCCTTGGTCAGCAGTAGATGGCAGGGAAGCTCGGTGCGGAAGCAGAAATCCAGCATCGTCCGGTCGAATTCCTTCAAGGGATGACGGATGTCGACGATCAGCACCACACCGCGTAGGCTGCGCCGCTCGTGCAAATACCTGTCGATCTCGTGCCGCCAATGCTCGCGCAACGCCTCCGGGACCTTGGCGTAGCCGTAACCGGGAAGATCGATGAGCCGCGTCTCGACAAGCGGCAACGCCGTGCCATGCACGATCGGCGGCAGCGAAAACGCCACCATCTGTTGAGTACGGCCCGGTGTCTTGGACGTACGCGCCAGGCCCTTGTGGCCAGTCAACGCATTCAATGCGCTGGATTTTCCGGCGTTCGAGCGCCCGGCGAACGCAACCTCGGCCCCTTCATCGGGGGGCAACTGGTTGATGCGGTGGGCTGCCAGCACAAACTGTGCGCCTTGCAGCGGATTGATAGTCATATAGGGTAGTTTGACCGGCTAGTATGGCGTGGCGATAATTTCGAGGTTCTGCCAGTCACGGTCGCTGAGGGTGCGTACCGTACATCCGTAGCAGTATTTCCTGGAGGCAAGTGTATGAGTTTTCGGCTCGCCGGTTTTCGGCCCGCTGTTGTGAATGCAGTAGCCCTGGTCTTCGCTCTGTCTGCCAGCGTGGTTTTTGCGCAGAACGCAACGGGCCAGGCGGCCCAGAAAACACCGGCTCCGGCCGCTGCCTCCACCGCTGCAAAGCCTGCTGCACCTGCAGCCGCAGCACCTGCCGCCAACGATGATGTCATGGCGGCCAAGCCCGGCGACGCCACGGCCGGCCAGGGCAAGGCCGCCGCCTGCGGTGCCTGTCATGGCGTGGATGGCAACTCCAGCGACGCACAGTATCCCAAGCTCGCCGGCCAGCACGAGATGTACATCGCCCACCAGCTGCAAAATTTCAAATCCGGCGCACGCCAGAACGCGATCATGATGGGCATGGCCACGCCACTATCCGTTCAGGACATGCATGACATCGGCGCCTACTTCGCCAGCAAGCAGTCGCTGCCGGGCGTGGCCGACCAGGCGCTGGTCGCACAGGGCGAGAAGCTCTACCGCGAAGGTGACACCGCCCGCGGCATTCCCGCCTGCATGGCTTGTCACAGTATCGATGGTCGCGGCAACCCCGGCGCGATGTATCCGCAGCTCACCAGCCAGCACGCGCAATACATCGAAGCCAAGCTCAAGGATTTCCACGACGGTGTCACCTGGGGCAACGAGCCGCATGCGCAAATCATGCCGCTGATCGCCAAAAAGCTTGACCAGCAGGACATCACCGCCGTGGCCAGCTATATCGAAGGCCTGCACGTCAACGATACACGTGCTCCAACGACCGCATCGCCGTAACTTCCGCGCGGCAATGTTGTCTCAGGCGTTCTTGTCATTCTCATTTCGAGGCTAGCCATGCTTAAGCGTTTGTCCTTCCTTTGTGCGGCGCTGCTCGCGCTTACCGCCTGCAGTCATAACGGTTCCGATAACAGCACCGCGCCACAACCCGCACCCGCACAAAGCTCGGCACCCGCAGCACCGGCATCGGCGGCGAAGCCGGCTCCGGCAACCACCGCGCCAGCCCCGGCAACCGCTTCCACCGTTGCCGCTGCCAGCAGCAGTGCGGCGGCACCGGCAACCGCCAGCACGGCAGTCCAGAAACCTTCCGCCCCGTTCGTCGACGACGGCAAGTGGGTCGAAGGCAAGAACTACTTCACCATTGAACCCGCGCAGCCGACCGGCATCCCGGACAAGATCGTGGTGACCGAGGCGTTCTCCTACGCCTGCCCGGCCTGCAATGCCTTCCACACAACGGCTGATCAGCTGGCACAGAGCCTGCCGTCGAATGCGGTGATGACCTATCTGCCCGTTTCGTTCCGTCCGGACGAAAACTTCCCGTTGTTCCAGCGCGCCTATTTCGCGGCAAAGGCGCTGGGCGTGGCCGACAAGACCTACGACGCCATGTTCGATGCGATCTGGAAGAGCGGCGAGCTGTCTTCCGACGATCTCACCACTGGCCGGCCGAAACCGCAGTCCGCATGGCCCACCATCGACGACGTGGCTAAGTTCTATGCGAAGTACGGCGTCGACCCGAAGCAATTCGTCGCCGTGGCAAACTCTTTCAGCATCAATACGCAGATGAAGCGCGCGGATGACATGGTCAAGGCCTATGGCGTCGATTCGACGCCGACCATCATCGTCAACGGCAAGTACCGCTTCACAGCCAATGACGCTGGCGGCTATGCGCAATCGATCGAGCTAACCAAATGGCTGATCGCCAAGGAAGCGGCCGGTAAATAAGCATCGTTACCAAGCGCCCGGTTCGCCGGGCGCTTTTCTGTTTTCAACGTGTCGCACCGATGTGGCGACAAGAGCCTAGCGACGAAAACATCGTCGTCATCGCGCAGGAAGAATCATGTTCAAGACCGCCCGATTCCGTTTGATCACCGCGCTTTGCGGCGTACTTCTGGCCAGTGCCTGCAGTGCATCCAGCCCCGATGCCTCGACCCAGGCCCCTTACACGGATGGCGACCAGTACGTCACGCTGACGCCGCCCTACCAGCGCGCCAGCCCAAGCGGCAAGGTCGAAGTGGTAGAAGTGTTCTCATACGCCTGCATCCATTGCGCCGAGTTCTCGCCCTACGCCGATGAGCTGCGCAAAACGCTGCCGGCAGGCGTGGAGTTCAAGCTCGTGCCAGCGCCGTTCAACGACGCCTGGGTGCCTTTTGCCCGCGCCTACTACGCCGCCAAGAAACTGGGCGTTGTCGATCAGCTGCACGATACCTTGTTCGAAGCCAAGTTCCAGCAGAACTACCCGATCAACTCCATGGATGAAATCGCCGACTTCTACGCCAATCATGGCGTGAATCGCGACGAATTCCTGCGCCTTGCCAAATCGCCCGAGGTGGACGCGCAGATCAAGCACGACCTGACGCTGATCCAGACCTGGGGCGTGGATGGCACGCCTACCATCGTCGTGGACGGCAAATACCGTACCGCTCATGTCGAAAGCTTCGACCAGCTATCCGCTCTGACGAAGTGGCTGGTGCAGCGCGAACTCAATTCCAAGGGCAAATAACCCCGATGCGGCAGCCGTTTCACGTCTGCCGCACCGTAAAGATGTAACGTTGCAGGAATGACCCGCGCCGTACCCGCCCCCACGAAGCAACGGCTGCGCCTGTTGAGCTGCAACATTCTGGCTGGCGCCAGCGTGCAGCGTTACCGGCAGTACGTCACACGCAGCATCAATGCGGTGCTGCCGGCGCGCAGCAAACTCGACAATCTCGATCGCCTGGCGGAATTGCTGCCGCAGTTCGATGTAATCGGCCTGCAGGAGGCCGACGCCGGAAGCCTGCGCTCGGGCTTTCTCAACCAGACGCGCTATCTCGCCGAAACATCCGGCATGCCGTTCTGGAGCCACCAGCCCAATCGCCCGGTAGCGCAGCTTTCGCATACCGCCAACGGACTGATCTGCCGTATCGAACCCCAGGCGGTGATCGACTATCCGCTGCCCAGCCGCATACCCGGCCGCGGTGCATTGCTGGCGCGTTTCGGCGATGACAGCAACGGAGTGGCCGTGATGATTGCGCACCTTTCGCTGAGTGCGCAGGCGCGAGCGAAACAGCTCGCTTTCATCGCGGAAGTTCTGCAAGAACACCCGCATGCGATCTTGATGGGCGACCTCAACACTGACGCCCATAGCCCGGAAATGCGTCACCTGTTCGCGCGTTGCAACCTGCAGCCACCGGTGGATCCGGTACCGACGTTTCCAAGCTGGAAGCCACGGCGCGCACTCGATCACATTCTGGTTTCGCCCGAGATCCGGATCGAAAAGGTATGGACGTTGCCGCAGGCTTTTTCCGATCACTTGGCACTGGCTGCGGAAATCCAGCTGCCCTTCAAAACCGGTCTACATCGATGACAGCCAAACGACTGCTCCCCACCTTACTGCCATGGACCCTCCTTGTTCTGGTGGGGCTGCTTGCGGCGTGGCTGCGTTACGGCTTTATCGAGCCACCCGCCATCGGCAACATGTGCGAAGACAACAACGCGCCAGGCTGGTGCGGCATACGCCAGGTGCTCGTTCTCGGGTTCAACAACTACAGCTACGGCATCGCCGCGCTGGTTGTCACGCTGATCGCACTGCCGTCGAAAAAGTTGGCGATCGCATGGCTCGCCGCCGCGCTCGGCCTGTTCGCCGTCATCATGTATTGCTATTACGCCGGCGCCGTCGCGCTGCTGATTGGTTGCCTACGCCTGGTTCGCGTGCAAGCTAACCGCATGGCGTCGCCAGTTGACGAACACCGGCAGCGCAATGGCCAGGTTCAAGCCCAACCATAGCCACGCCACCTTGTTCATGCCGATTTCCTGGGCCACCGGCACGATGGCTAAAAGGGGACCGGCACACGCAAGAAAACGCTGCTCGGCTGACGGCATGACATGTTCGCGCGTCAACAAACCGAACACCGCATAGGCGATGCACGGAAGCGCGAACAGCCCTATCGGGAAATCGAGATAACGGCCGTCAAATGCCATCAGGATGCCGTAGAACACCAAGCCGAACAGCGAGCCGAAGCGCCACCATGACGCCGGCTCCGTATGGTCGTAACGATCGGCCAAATGCGCCGCGATACGCCGCGCCAGCGATATGGCAACCGCTAACGCGAGCACAAGACAGACTGACGACAACACCCATTCCCACAGCGGCCCGCAGGCATACATCATTTTTCGCACCTGCCACGCCGTCGCCGTACCCGCCGCAAAACCGGCCAGCAACAACGCAAGCCAACCGCGCACGCCATGCCATGTGCGACCCAAGCCACCGAATGCCATGAAGGCGATCACGCCGGTTGCACCAGCCAACCAACCCCACCACCAGCGCGGCTCTTCGGTCACCGGCCCCAGCATCGGGAATTTCGGCTGCGCGTCGGAATCGAAGATGCCCCAATAGCCACCCACGGTGCCCTCTTGCTCGCGCTTCCACGGCTGATCGAAGGACTCGATCACGTTGTAAGGCATGTGCACCTGGGCGGCGAAGCGAAGGAAATCGCGCAGGTAACGAGCTTCATTGACGACGCTCGGCTCGGCCGTGCGACGCAACCGGCCGGCACTTGGCCATCCGGTTTCGCCGATCATCAGTTGCTTGCCCGGAAACTCGTGTTGTATGCGCGCGTATACATCCTTGACGTGCTGAATAGCGTCGACCGGCGCTACTGGATTGTTTTCCCAATACGGCAGGATGTGGATGGTGATGTAATCCACCGCACTGGCCATCTGCGGATAACGCAACCAGTATTGCCACACGTCGGCATACGTGACGGGAATCGACTGCGGTACCGCCGCACGCACAGCCTGGATGTACGTGACTAGGCGTTTGGGCGACATTTCGCCACGCAACAGCACTTCATTGCCCACGATAATGCCGCGGATCGTCTGCGGGTTTGCTTGCGCCGTGGCAATACCCATCGCCACTTCTCGCTGATTTATTTTGTCGATGCCACCGATCCAGATGCCCATCAACACCTGCAAGTGATAGCGCGCGGCGATGGCGGGCACAGCACTGAGCCCGTTGCTCTGCGAGTACGTGCGCACGCAGTCGAAACGTTGCGACAGCGCGCGCAAGTCTTCGTCAATGCGCTCGGGCGGGATGACAAACTTGGCGTTCAAAGGCGATTCGCCCGGCTTGCGGAACGGCGCATATGACACGCACGCGATGCGCGCCGAGGGCGCGTCGGGCAGGTCCACCGGTCGTCCGACGCTCCACCACCAAACGCCGCCCGTAAGCGCGGTCAACACCAGCAACAGCCAGGCCAATCCGTAGGAAACAGCGTTGTTGGACGGTGACGACATGCGGGTCCTGTAAGCACGATCGAAGCGCGCAAGCTTAGCAGCCTGTCCGTGGCGGACATCCGACAAACGGTCACCCATCGTCTACACCGCTGTTGGAAAGCTTATGACTCGTTCAGGGCGTCCACCAAGCATCCATTACACTTTGCCCGGATTGCCAGCAGGAGTTTTCATGGCCCCGCAAGCCGCACCGCGCCCAGGCCGCCGTTTGTTGATCGCGCTCATCAGCTGGATGCTGGTCGGCCCGGCTTCGGCACAGACGGATACCGCCACCCTCGAGGCGCAACGCGCTGCCTTCAAACAAGCCTACACGGCCGCCAGCCAAGGTGGCGACAGCTGGCGTGCACTCGCCAGCAGTCTGCAGAACTATCCGCTCTATCCCTATCTGCAGGCGGCATCGCTGGAACATGACATCCAGTTGGTGGATCGGCCCGTCGTCGAGGCGTATCTCAAGCAGTATCCGGACCTGATTCCCGCCGACGACCTGCGCCGCAATTTTCTGCAGGAACTGGCGCGACGCCAGGATTGGAGCAATTTCCAGGCGATGTACCAGCCCGGCCTCGGCGACGCACTGACCTGCGACGCCTTGCAAGGTCGACTGGAAGGCGGCACCACGCTCGATTTCGACAAAGATCTCGCGGCGCTCTGGACCGAACCTACCCTGCCATCCGCCTGCGATCCGGTGTTGCAGGCGGCGCACGACCAGGGCCTGTTGACGCCTGAACGCATATGGGCGCGCATCGATCTGGCGGCCGATGCCGGCAAAGGCGGTACCATTTCGTCTATGTCGCCGTGGCTGTCGGACGAAGACGCCAAGGCGGCGCAGCGCCTCGCGCTGGCGCTGAACGACCCAGCCGCCGCGGTACGCGCCGCCCCCAGCTGGCCAGACACAGCGCGGACACGACAAGCGGCCACGCTCGCCCTGGTTCGCCTGGCGCGACGCCAGTCCGATACCGCGGACACCGCGTGGCAAAACCTGCAGAACCAGTTTCATTTCGCTCCAACGCAACGCGACAACATACTCAACGCGCTGGCGCTCTTTCACGCGACCGACTACGACCCCAATGCGCTGGCTCGGTTGATTGATCTTCCGCCTACCGCGCAGACCGACATCAGCCGTGAATGGCGCGTACGCGTGGCCTTGGCGGAGCAAGATTGGAAAGCCGTGCTTGCGGCTATCGATGCGATGCCTCCCGCGCAGCAGCAAAACGATGAATGGCTTTACTTCCGCGCACGCGCGCTAAGCGCACTGGGTCAAACCGACCAGGCGCAACACGCCTATGCCACCGCCGCCGCGCAGTCGAGCTACTTCGGCTACCTGGCCGCGGACCATCAAGGCACGTCCTATTCCCTCTGCGTGCTGCACCCGGTCGTCAATCCGCAAGGCGAACAATCGGTACTGGCGATGCCCGGCATGCAACGCGCGTTCGAATTGTTCGCCGTCGACATGTTGAAACCGGCACGCCGCGAATGGACGCAGGCGCTGGCCAACGCCGACGCGCAAACCCTGCGGCAAGCGGTGAACCTCGCCGACCAGCGCGGCTGGTACGACCGCGCGATCTTCACGTTCAACAACGGACAAGGCCTGGGCTATTACACGCTGCGCTTTCCGCTCGCCAGCCAGGATGGCGTAGTGCAACAAGCCGAAGAAGCCGGGATCGACCCCGCATGGGCCTACGGCATCCTGCGTCAGGAAAGCGCATGGATGAGCGATGCGCGATCGGGCGCCGATGCGCGCGGACTGATGCAGTTGGTGCCCGACACAGCCGCCGAAGTGGCGCGCCGCAACGGGCTGCCCTGGAATGGCGGAAACAGCCTGTACGACCCTGCCGTCAATATCGCACTGGGCACGCGCTATCTCGCGCAGATGGCAGGGCGTTTCAACGGCGCGCCATGGCTGGCCAGCGCCGCCTACAACGCCGGCGCGGGTCGGGTGAACCAGTGGCTGGACGCGCGCGGCACCCTGCCGCCGGACCTGTTCGTCGCCACGATGCCTTTCAAGGAAACCCGCGAATACGTCGCGCGTGTGATGTACTACAGCGTGATCTATGATTGGCGTCTGCACGGTACGGCCGCGCCGATGTCGACGCGGATGACACCAATCGGACAGCCATATAGCCGTCCAGATGCAAACGATTCGCGCAGAAACATAAGCTGCGCGACGCCGCCCGAAGCCGCCCCGGCCAGTTCAGCCCCAGCACCTTCGACAAGCAGCGCACCCGCCACGGACAAGGCTCGTTGAACTAAGGATTTTCGCCATGACAATCCAGCGCATCGTCCTACTCGGCGGAACCGGTTTCGTCGGCCGCTATCTCGTGCCCCGTCTCGCTGCCGATGGTCATCACATTACCCTGCTCTCTCGCAATCGCGAATCGCGGCGCACGATGGCCGTGATGCCAAACGTCGTCATCCGCAGCGCGGACGTCTACGACGATGCCGTATTGCGCCGGCAGATCGAAGGCGCCGATGTCGTGATCAATCTGATCGGCATTCTCAACCCGCAAGGTCGCCATACCTTTCAACGCGTGTACGTGGATCTGGTGCGACGATTGATCGATGCCTGCCAAAGCGCCGGCATCAAGCGCTTGCACTTGATGAGCTCGCTCAAGGCCGGACAGGGTCTTTCGAATTATCTGAAAGCGCGTGGCGAGGCGGAGAAAGCGATCAAGGCGTCGTCACTGGATTGGACGATCTACCAGCCGAGCGTGATTTTCGGCGACGGCGATGGGCTGGTCACGCGCTTCGCAAAATTGCTGCGCACGATGCCCGTGCTTCCGCTTGCCCGCGCGTCCTCGCGCCTGGCGCCTACCTACGTGGGCGACGTGGCAGAGGCGATCGCGCGTTGCGTGGCTGACGACAAACTCGCACGGCGCCGCAGTTTCGAGCTGTACGGTCCTGAGGTGTTGACGCTGGGCGAGATCGTTCGCGCGGTTCGCGATGCCGCAGGCTTGCACACACGCGTCATTCCGCTGCACGACAGCCTAGGTCGCCTGCAGGCCCAGGTCGCCGGCATGCTGCCCGGCAAGCCGTTCTCGCTGGATAACTTCCGCTCCCTGGCGACCGATTCCGTGGGGGAGGTAAACGGCTATGCCGCACTCGGCATCGTGCCGCAGCCCTTTACGCCATGGCTGCCGCATCTCGTCCACGGTTCAACGCGACAGCGCCGACTGGATGCGGCGCGACAAGCCTTTCGCCACCACTGAACTAACCTCCGCAAGGGTGCGATAAGCCCAGCGTGGCAGAATGCGGGCATGCGAACCTATCTGGTTGGCGGCGCTGTCCGCGACAAATGGCTGGGACGACCCGTGGTCGATCACGATTACGTGGTCGTGGGCGCGCACCCGGATGAATTGCTGGCGCTGGGCTACAAGCCTGTTGGCAAGGATTTTCCGGTCTTTCTGCATCCAACATCTGGCGAGGAATATGCGCTGGCACGCACCGAGCGCAAGATTGGACACGGCTACCACGGCTTCGCTTTTCATGCCGATCCGGGCGTGACGCTGGAGCAGGATCTCGCCCGACGCGACCTCACCATCAACGCCATTGCCGAGGACGAAAACGGCGTCCTGGTCGATCCCTACGGCGGCATGGGCGATCTAGAGCAGCGCGTGCTGCGGCACGTTTCGCCGGCGTTCGTCGAAGACCCCGTGCGTTTGCTGCGCGTCGCACGCTTCGCCGCGCGCTTCGAACCGCTCGGTTTTGCCGTAGCCGACGAAACGATGGCGCTGTTGCGGCAGATGGTGCGCGATGGCGAAATCGACCATCTGGTGCCAGAGCGCGTATGGGCGGAAACACGCAAGGCACTCGGTGAGGCGCAACCATCAGCGTTCCTGCGCCTGCTGCGCGACACGGGTGCGATGGCCGTGCTGTTTCCGGAAATCGACGCCTTGTACGGCGTGCCGCAACGCGCGGAGTTCCATCCTGAAATCGACACGGGCGTGCATCTGGAAATGGTGCTGGATGCGGCAGCGCGTCTGGCGCCTGGCGACGACCTGGTCGGTTTCTGCGCGCTGACGCACGATCTCGGCAAGGCCCTGACACCAACAGACGAACTGCCTCGCCACGTGGGACACGAGCACCGTGGCGTGGCACCGCTGCGTGTGCTGGCGGCACGCCTGAAGGTGCCCACTGAGTACGCCGAACTGGCGGAGCTCGTCTGCCGCGAGCATCTCAACGCGCACCGGGCCCTGGAGCTGAAGCCCTCGACAGTGCTGAAGTTGCTGGTTTCCCTAGACGCCCTGCGCCGACCGGAGCGGCTGACCACCTTCCTCACCGCCTGCATGGCGGACAAGCGTGGTCGCCTCGGCCACGAGCAGGCCGACTATCCGCAGGCCACATGGCTGAGACAGGCGCGGGATGCGGCTGCATCGGTCACTTCCGGGCCGTTTGTTGCTGCGGGCCTGCAAGGTCCTGCGGTCGGCGCGGCCATGGAGAAGGCCCGGATCGAGGCCATCGCCAAAATGAAACTTTGTAACACTTAGCCAAGTCGGCGTATAAAGCACCGATCGCCTTATCGCCCCTAGACCGGAGCATGCCGTGTCGTTGACGTTTTCCCCTCGTTCCTCGCTACGCGAGCGTTTCCGGCCTTTGTGGTGGCTGGGTATCTTCTACGTAGTGCTGGGCGCCATCACCCGCGTCGCCCTGCTGGTGATGACCGGCAAAGGTGTTCCCCACGATCCGCTGGACTGGCTGTATGCCTTCGGCGTCGGGTTGTGCTCGGATCTGATCACCCTGCTTTACGTGGCGTGGCCGCTGCTGCTGTTCCTGTGGATCGTGCCCTCGCGCCGTCCGCTTGTGGTCACGGCGAAACAGTGGGCGATCTACATCGTGGTTCTCGCCGCGCTCTACGCGCTCACGCTATTGGCCTTGCACCTCGCCATCCACGCCGCGATACACGATGTGTGGCCAGTGATCGCGGTATTCATTTTCTTTCTGCCGATGCCAGCGCTTTGCTACAACGCACTCAGCGGTCAGCGCGGCTTGTATGTGCTGTGCCTGCTGATGCTGTTTGGGCTGCTGTTCGTGGCTGCCGCCGAACTGGTGTTCTGGGACGAATTCGGTGTGCGCTTCAACTTCATCGCGGTGGACTATTTGGTCTACACCACCGAAGTGGTGGACAACATCCGCGAGTCGTACCCGATCGGGCGCTGGCTGCTGATGTTGGCTGCTGTCGCTATCGTGATCCTGCTGCTGTCACGCCGCGCCTTGCGCACGCGCGACGGCAGTACGCGTTTCGCACAACGCGGCAAAGTGGTTGCCGTGTGGTTCGCGCTGACCGTGGCGTCGTTGTTCCTGGTGAATACATCGACCAAGGACCGAACCTCGAACAACTACGTCAACGAACTGGCCGGCAATGGCATCTATCAATTCTTTGGGGCCTTTCGCAGCAGCCATCTGGACTACGATCGTTTCTATCGCGTACTGCCGAACGACGAGGCCTTCGCGCGTGTCCGCGCGCAGTTGAAGACGCCCGATGCAACCTTTGTGAGCAACGATCCGTACGACATCACGCGCGAGATCCATCATCCCGGCCCGGAAAAACATCTCAACGTAGTGCTGATCAGCGTGGAGAGCCTTTCTGCCGATTTCATCAAGGCCTTTGGCTCCAGTCACGGCGACATCACGCCTAACCTCGATGCGCTGGTCGGGCAAAGCATGTTCTTCGATCACCTCTACGCCAACGGCACGCGTACCGTGCGCGGGCTGGAGGCGCTGTCGATGTCGATACCGCCGACGCCGGGCGACTCGATCCTCAAGCAAGCGCACAACGAAGACATGCTGACGTTGGGCCAGATTTTCGACCAGCACGGTTATGTCTCGCAGTTCGTCTACGGTGGCTACGGCTACTTCGACAACATGAACTATTACTTCGCCCACAACGGCTATCAGATCGTGGATCGCAGCTCGATTCCCAAGAGCATGCCGATCCACGGCGAAAACGTGTGGGGTGTGGCCGACGAAGACCTGTATACGCTCGCATTGAGCCAGATGGACGCGATCCACACGCAGGGTAAACCGTTCTTCCTGCATATCATGACTACCTCGAACCATCGTCCGTTTACCTTCCCTGCCGGGCGCGTGAAGGAGAAAAACGGCACGCGTGAAGGCGCTATCGCCTATACCGACTGGTCGATCGTCGATTTCATCAACCGCGCGCGATCGAAGCCGTATTTCGATGACACGGTGTTCGTGATCACCGCCGACCACTGCGCATCGAGCGCAGGACGCAGCAGTGTTCCGATCGATCGCTATCACATTCCGCTGTGGATCTATGCACCTAAGCACTTCGCACCGCAACGCGTGGAGCAGCAAATGGGACAGGTCGATATCCCGACCACTCTGCTGGGGCTGCTCAATTTCAGCTACCGCAGCCGCTTCTTCGGTTACGACGTTTTCCAGATCGCACCGAACCAGGAACGCGCATTCCCTGCCACGTATGAAAAGCTCGGCTATCTGCACGGCAAACTCCTGAGCATTCTTGAGCCGCAGCGCAAGACCGAGCAGGTGGTTCCCGACTTCGAGACCGGCGACGCCACGCCGGTGAAGACGGTCGATCAGAACGACATCGACGATGCGACGGCGGATTACCAAGTCGCCGCCTACTTGTTCAAACATGGCCTGCTAGCGCGCAAGGATTCGGATGCAACGCCGGTTGCGTCATTACCCGCGCCGGCCAGCTCGGCACCTGCGCCAGCCGCTGCAAGCAGCACCTCAGCGGCCCATTAGTCGACATCGATGCCTGTGCCCTCTCGCGCATTGCAGAGAGGGCACGACATCCATCGTGATTTGACGAACGAAGGCGATGTTACAGCCGCTCGCCCTGATCGGCATCGAGCAATGCTTCGGGCACGGGCAGCGCAGGCATTCCGCGCGCGAACAGCATCGCCTGGAATCGCTCACCCATTTGATCGGGCAGCGTAAGTTTCTTTACTTGCTGGGCGAGATCATAACGAACAACATCGTCCGCAGCATGTTCGTAAGCCTGCTCAAACACCTGTTGCAAGCCGGCCGCAATCAGAAACTGCGCTTGCGGCACATAGGCGGCCACACCAAAACCGGCACTATTGCCCGCTTCAGCCAGCGCGGTGAAATCCACCGACGCGGTGAGATCGTTGAGACCGGGCAAATACAGCGGATCGCTATGCGCACGGTGACGATAGTGCGCCATCAGCGTGCCATCTTGCCGCTCGGGCAAGTAGAACTCGCGACGCACGTAACCGTAGTCGATGAAAAGCATCAGGCCGACTTCAAGCGAGCCGGCGATGGCCTGAATCCAATACGGCAGCTGCGGCAGGATTTCCGAACGATAGCCATCGTCGAATTCGCGGCCGAGATCGCGTTCGACATGTCTTACCGCGCCCGCAACTAGCGCATCGGCAGGACGATCCACGCGCAACAGGCGCCCATCGCCATCGAGTGCGATGTGTTCTTCGTAGACCTCGCCATGTCGCATCATGAATCGCGTGGTCGGCAACGCATCGATCACTTCATTGGCAAACAGAACGCCGCGCCAGCTTTCTTCGGGCGGACGATCGATCCATGCGACGCGCGCGAACACATCCGCAGGCAACGCGGCAGAAAGGCGCTCACGCTGACGTTCGCGCAAGTCAGCGCTTGGCTCCAGAATCAAATAGCGGCGCGGCAACACGCCTCCAGCGATCAAGGCCAACAGAACTGCTTCGGCAAAGGCGCCGCTGCCGCCGCCAAGTTCAAGGAAGTCTGCTTCGTCGCCCAATACCGCGAACACAGGCTGCATCAGTTGAGCAATGCAGCGTGCGAACAGATCGCCTAATTCAGGCGCGGTGACAAAATCCCCCGCCTCACCGAACTTGGTCTTGCCCGCGCTGTAGTAACCCAGCCCCGGTGCGTAGAGACAACGCTCCATGTATTGCGAAAACGGCATCGGGCCGCGTGCAGCGATCTGTTCGCGCAAATGCTGGAGCAAACGGTCGGAGTGAGCCCGCTCGTCCGCAGCGGGCTCGGGCAGGCGTGAAGTCTTGGAGGGATTCATGAGCTAGGTGGTGGCGTCGGTGGGGCGCGGCTTCAACAGCCAACGCACGGCGAGCACGCCAATTTCGTAGAGCAGGCACATCGGAATGGCCAGCATGATCATCGATGTAATGTCAGGCGGTGTCACCACTGCGGCAATGGCGAACGCGCCGACCATGGCGTAGCGACGGCCCTTGCGCAGCTTGTCCAAGTCGACAATACCGACGGCTGCAAGAATCACCACCGCCACCGGCACTTCGAAACAAAGGCCGAAGGCAAAAAACATCAGCATGACGAAATCGAGGTAGTGGGTGATGTCCGTCATCATCTCCACACCCTGCGGTGTCACTGCCGTGAGGAAGCGGAACGCCGCCGGCAACACGAGGAAATAAGCGAAGGCGCAGCCGATATAGAACAGCACCAACGCGGCAATCAACAACGGGCGCGCCAGGCGTTTTTCATGCTTGTACAAGCCGGGACTGACGAACGCCCACAACTGATAAAGGATCACCGGCATGCTGATAAACAGCGCGGCGTAGAACGCCAGTTTCAGTGGCGTAACGAATGGGCTGGCGACTTCCGTTGCGATCAGATGCGCGCCCTGCGGCAAGCGCGAAACCAGCGGCGCGGCCAGCAAGGTGTAGAGGCGATTGGCAAACGGCACCAGCACCACCAGCACCACCGCGACAGCCAGAATCGCCTTGATCAGGCGAGTGCGCAGTTCAAGCAAGTGCGAGAACAGCCCCTGCTGCAGATCCAGCTCGGGCTCAGACGCTGCCATGCGAAGATTCCTTTGGCGGCGCATCGACCTGTGTGATTTCTTTCTGCACGTCGGCGAGGTTGGCTTTCGCTTCGGCCGAGGTGGTCGCGACCTGTTCGCGCGTCTGACGCATCACGTTGTTGACTTCGGCTTGGGCCGCTTCGGCACTTGCGGCGGCCTCGCGGGCGGTGCGCTTGAGATCTTCGATCTCCAGCTCGCGCTCGACTTCGGCGCGTACGCTATCCCAGCCGGAGCGCAGGCGTCGCACCAAGGCACCTGCCGTGCGTGCGGCCTGCGGCAACTTTTCCGGGCCGAGCACGATCAGGGCGACCAGCGCCAGCAACACCAGCTTGCCGAGGCTGATCTCGATCATGGTGCTGTCCTGTCAGGCTCTTACTTCGATTCGCTGGAATCGTGTTGATTCTGGTTGGCTTGCGTGTTGCCAGGGGGCGGCACCGCATCGGCCTGCAATTTTTCCTGCGCCTTGCGCTTTTCCTCTTCCTCGTCGCCGCCCATGGCTTTTTTGAAGCCACGCACGGCGTTACCGAGATCGGAGCCGACCCGGGTCAGCTTGCCGGTGCCGAACACCAGCAAAATGATGACCAGCAGGATCACCCAATGCCAAAAGCTGTCCAAACCCATGAGTACCTCGTTGCGGAAGTTTGCCGTGGACGGCTGCGGGCGCAGCGCCGGCGTTCCGGATCAGTGTGCAGTGTACTCCTCCAGGGCATCGCGGAACTGCACGACAGGCCCCGGAACGTTGCTCACGCCACCTTCAAAAATGCGCCGCGGCGTGACGCCTTGTCCATAAACCGCCGCATTGGCGTCATAATCGATCTTCAGCACCGAGCCATCCAGCGCAACGCCTGCGAACAGGCCCCGCGCACGGGAATAGGAGTAGATCTCGGCCTTCAGCTGCTGGTCTGTCGCAGCCGATGCGGTGCGACCTACTGGGCCGGCGGCTGCGGAGGCATCCGCGCCGAGGGTGAATTTGCCGTTGACGATGGAATCCACGCCGCGCTGCGTGCGGAAGACCAGGATCACATCAGTCTTGGACACGCCGATCTGGAAACCGACGCTGCCGCCGCCGAAGGAAATGAAGCTGGGATTGGACCAGGTTCCGTCGGGGTTCTTCACCGAAATCAGACCTTCACCGCGACGGCCGCCGAAGACGAAGCCGACCTTCAGCACGTCGGGAATAACCGCGATCGCCTTGGCGTCCCGAAGTAGATCGCCGGGGATGGACTTGTCCGGCGCCTGCTCGATTTCGTTGAGCACGCGCACCGCATTCTGCGCGCGCGCCGTCGGAGAGTCGTCATCGGCATGCACGGCCGCGACGGGCAGCAACAGCGCCAATGCGAGGAAGGAAATACGACGCAGCGATGCTTTGAACATGGGCAGCTCCGATGTTGTGAAAAGTTGGATCGTGGACGGCGGCGGCATGAAGCCGGCGCGGTATGTGCGCTTATGGCAGACTCTGACCCACACCCTGCCGCCCTCGCCACGATGCCACGCAGCTACTATACCGGCCTCGCCGGCCAATCCCACGACCTGCCTGCACAGGCTGGCGTATTGCTGGTGAACCTTGGCACACCGGAAGCCCCAACGGCGCAGGCCGTGCGCCCGTATCTGTCCGAATTCCTGGGCGATCCGCGCGTTATCGAATATCCGCGCTGGCTGTGGTGGCTGATCCTGCACGGCGTGATCCTGCGCATCCGGCCGGCGCGTTCCGCGCACGCCTATGCGCGAATCTGGACGACCGAAGGTTCGCCGCTGCGCGTTGGTTCCGAAAAGCTCGCCGCCGCTCTACAGACCCAACTGCAACGCCTGCGCGCAGGCCCCATTCGCGTTGCACTGGCCATGCGCTACGGCAAGCCATCGGTGCGTGCGCAGATCGAACAACTGCAGCGCGAGGGCGTGCGTCGATTGCTGGTGTTGCCGCTCTATCCGCAATACTCCGCCACGTCCACCGGCTCGGTAATCGATGCGTTGGCCGATACGCTCAAGCATCTACGTTGGCCGCCTGAGCTGCGCATCGTCAACGACTATCACGACGATGCCGGCCATATCGAGGCATTGGCCCGCTCCATCGAACGCTGGTGGTCCGAGCACGGTCGTGGCGAAAAACTGCTGTTGTCATTCCACGGCATTCCGCAACGTTACGTGGCCGCTGGCGACCCCTACTTTCGCCAATGCCAGGAAACGGCGACATTGCTGCGCGCGCGACTTGGCCTGGATGAGTCGCAACTCATCGTGAGCTTTCAGTCGCGTGTGGGACGCGAACCCTGGCTACAACCGTACACCGACACCACCGTGCAGCGCTTAGCCGCGGAAGGCGTCAAACGACTGGATGTCGCATGCCCGGGCTTTGCCATCGATTGCCTGGAAACATTGGAAGAAATCGCCATGCAGAACCGCGATTTCTTTATCGAAGCCGGGGGCGAGGCACTGCGTTATATCCCCGCGCTCAACGACAGCCCGGAACAGATAGACAGCCTTACCGCACTGATCCTGCGACATACCCAGGATTGGCCGGAGTTCGCCACCGCGACAACACCACAGCGCGACGTCGCGGAGAACCTGCGTGATCGCACCGATTGAGCAATCGATTGCCCTCTCGCATCATCTTTCGCTGACCGCGCAAATCTGGGGTAACGCCGATGCACCGCCGTTGCTGGCGCTGCATGGCTGGCTGGATAACGCCGGGAGCTACGCTTACCTCGCGCCGATCCTGGCGCAACGCTGGCGCGTGATAGCGCTTGAATTGCCGGGCCATGGTCACTCCGGCCATTTGCGTGCGGGCGCCAGCTATCACTACCTCGACTATGTAAGCGCGGTGCTCGCCGCTGTCGATGTGCTGCAACTGGAGCGGTACGTGTTGCTCGGCCATTCGCTCGGCGCCGGGATCGCTTCGCTGGTCGCCGCAGCGAAACCGCAACGCATCGACCATCTCTGCCTGATCGAAGGCCTCGGTCCGCTTGGCGACGACGGCTCGCACACGCTGCAACGTTTTCGCGATGCGTTTGCGACGCCTAAGGCGAACGGCAAATCATTGCGTAGGTTTCGCGACATCGATCAGGCTATCAGCGCGCGTACGCTCGCCAGCGGACTGCGTGGCGATCTGGCACGCCCCATTGTGGAACGCGGACTGCTGCAAACCGAAGATGGCTGGCGCTGGCGCAGCGACTCACGCCTTACCCGTCCCAGTGCGGCACGCCTGGCGGAAAGCCAGATCTGCGCATTGCTTGCCGGCATCGAAGCGCCCACCGCGCTGCTGCTGGCGAATCCAGTAACGCCGTATCTGCCAACGGCATTGATGCAAGCTCGCGCAGGCCACGTACAACGCATCGCTGTCGATCATCTGGACGGCGGCCACCATCTTCACCTGGAGCATCCGCAAGCAGTAGCTGCGTGGATACACGCAGCTTGCCCGTAGCTATTAATGCCGTCTGCGTGTCGCTTACGCGGAAATCGCCAGGCGCTCGGAGCGATAGACCGAAGCCGTCACCAATGTCGCCAGAATCGCCACCGCCAAGCCGGACACCAGACAGGTGGAAATCTGCATCGTGGTCAGTGGTTCGCCGCGCAGCAACTGCGAAATGCCCACCTGCTGCGCCAATAAAGGCGTGGCATACATCCACGGGGCAACCTTGATCGGCAGCACGCTCAGCAGGATCGATGGCAGCGCCGGCACCATCATCAGGATCGACAGATAGGTTTGCGCCTCACGGTAGCTTTTGGCGAAGGCGGCGACCAACGTTTGCAGCGAAGCCAGCAGGATGACCAGCGGCACCATCATCAGCAAAACCTGTAGCGCGAAAGCCGGCCCGAGGTTCAAGGTCATGCCCAATTTCTCCGAGGGAATGATCTTGCCGCAGATGCCAAAGCCAATCACGCTGATCAACAAGCTCATCAGCGAAAACACGCAGATCGCGGCAAGCTTGCCCAGCAATACCTTCCAGCGCGGCACCGGATTGGCGAACAGCGGCTCCAGCGATTGCCGCTCTCGCTCGCCTGCGGTGAGATCGATAGAGAGATACATGCCGCCCATGAAAATGGTTAGCACAAAGAAGTAGGGCAGGATCGAGAACATCTGCCCTGCGCGCGATTGCGGTGTGGACTGATCGCGATCATCGACCGACACCGGCGCCATCATCGTTGGCGATAAACCACGCGCCACCAGCCGCATCGCACCTTGATGCCGACTGTAGGTTTCGAGCATGCGCCGTAGGCGATCGATTGAACCGCCGGTTTCTTTTTGGGAGGAGTCGTAGATCATCTCCACCTGTGAAGTTTCACCCTTGCGCCAGGACTTACCGAAATCCGCGGGAATCCGCAGCACCACATCGGCATCCTGATTGCGCACCGCAGCCTCTGGATTGGCAACCGCCGGTTGCGGCAACAGCCCCTGCTGCTTCAGCGCATCGATCAAGTTCGGCGCATATTCCGCACCGATTACGGGAATCCGCAGCGGCTGGTCGGCCTTGTTCAATTCGCGCGTGATGATCGTGTTCATCAGCAACACGAAAACGATCGGTCCGATCAGCGGACCGTAAATGAGCGCGCTGGTAACGGTGCGCTTGTCGCGCAGATTTTCTTTCACTTCCTTGAGGAAGACGGTAAGCATCGTGCTCATGCTGCCAGGCCCTCTTCGCTGCCGATGATTTTCACGAAGGCATCCTCGAGATTCGCTTCGCCCGTTTGTGCGCGCAGCGCGTCAGGTGTTTCGTCGGCCACGACGCGCCCGTGCGCGATCACGACGATGCGGTCACATAGTGCCGCCACCTCCTGCATGATGTGACTGGAAAACAGTACGCAGCGGCCTTCGTCCTTCAGTCGGCGCATGAACTGGCGCAGGCCACGCGTCGCCATCACATCCAGGCCATTGGTGGGCTCGTCCAGGATCACGTTCTTCGGGTCGTGCACCAAGGCGCGTGCAATCGCCGTTTTCACGCGTTGGCCCTGGGAAAAACCTTCCGCGCGGCGATCGGCGATATCCGTCATCTCCAGCGCTTCGATCAATTGTTCGCGACGCGCGCGGATCAACGCCTCATCCATACCTTGCAAACGCGCGAAATAGTCGATGTTCTCGCGCGCCGTCAGTCGCTTGTACAAGCCACGGGCATCCGGCAATACACCCAACTGGCGGCGCACCGCTTGCGCGTCGCGCGCCACATCGATGCCATCGACCAACACCTGGCCTCGATCGGGATTCATCAATGTGTAGAGCATGCGCAGCGTGGTGGTCTTGCCGGCGCCATTCGGGCCAAGCAGACCGGTGATTTGGCCATCGCGCGCCGTGAAGCTCACTCCATCGACGGCTTTGACCGTACCGAAGTGTTTATGTAGATCCTTTACTTCGATCATGGCGATGCTCCATTGAAGTCGATGAATGCGGGTGTGTCGCCCAGCTTGTCCAGGCAAGTCGCATCAAGCTGTTTCGGATCGGGCTTGTCGATGAACTTGCCCAGCAATTGCGGCATGCAGCCACGACCGAGCAGGGAATGACCTTGTCCCTTGAAGATCAGTTGCCGTCCGTTGCTCAGGCCCGGCAGGATCTGTTCGCCGTAGCTGGGCGGCGTGACCGGATCGAATTCGCCCGAAAGCATCAGAATCGGCTTGTCGCTTTTCAAAGGTGCGTGAAAATCTGCCGGCCGCGTGCCGTGCGGCCAGACATCGCACTGCGCCTTGATCGCATCGACAAGATGATTGCCGAGGATGGTGTTCTGGTCCTGCGCACTGGGCTGCAGCAAGTCCGCATCTTCGCTGCAGATCACGCTCATCGACATGCCATTGTTCATGTCGCCACTAAGATCGCCGTTCAACAACTTGGCCTGTCCCAGCAGTGGACCGACATCGCCGTGTGCGGCGGCGTTTATCGACAAAGGCAGTAGCGCGGCCGTCTCCGGTTGATACGCGAACATGCGCACGACACTTGCCAGTGAGAATTCGCTCAGCGGCCGAACGACGGTTTCATAAGTTTGCGGATCGCGGAAGCTCACCGTATGCGGATTGGCACGCAAGGCGTCGCGTAGCTGATAAAGCGTTTGCATCGAATCGCCGAAACGTTGCTTGCACGCCGCGACGGCCATGCAGCCGGCGAAATTCTTCTTCAACGCACTGTCCAGGTTGGCGGCAAAATCCTCGCCCAATATCGCCTGATTGGGGACCACCGAATCGAGCACAACGCTGCGTACGCTGTCGGGATAGTGCTTCAGATAGTGCTGGGCCATGCGCGTGCCATACGACACGCCGATCAGATCGAACGTGGGCGATCCCAGCGCCTTGCGCACATCCTCGAGATCTTGCGCGGCTATCGTGGTGGTGTAGTAGCGCGGATCGGCCTTCTGCTTGACCTCGGCCAAACACGCCGCCACGTTCTTGCGCACCTTGTCCAGATCCAGGGTAAAGGTAGTTTCGTCGGAGGCATCTTCGGCGTTTTTACAGCTCAACGGGTTGGAGCCGCCCGTGCCGCGTTGATCCAGCAACAGCACGTCGTGATGTTTGCGTACCTCCGCAAACGCAGGCGCTTCGACGACCCACGATTCGGTCGCAGCTTCGCCGGGGCCTCCTGCCAAGAGAACTGCCATATCCGGCTCGGGCGTCTGCGCATCGCTGCGCGCTATCGCGAGTTTCAAAGCAATAAGGCGGCTGTGTGGATCGTTGCGATTCTCCGGCACCTCGAACGTGGTGCACCACGCCTCCGCAGTGGCGCCACTGCCCGGGCGACCGAGTTCGCACGATTTGAAGATGAGCGCACCACGTTGCCACGTACGCACCACCGGAGGCGCTGCCTTCCCGATGGGAGTGACGCTACTCGATGAGACATCGCCCTTATCAAGGGGCGCCGCGTCGCGACGCCAATACTGATACGCCATCGCGCCGATGGCGGCGACGGCGATAGCGATGCGTACAACGGTTCTTGCCTGCATGGCCATGTAACCCTTACTCCTCTGCGGGTACGAAGATCATTTCGATCGTCATGCCAAACAGGCGTGCGATCTTGAACGCCAACGGCAGACTCGGATCGTATTTTCCGGTCTCGATGGCATTGATGGTTTGCCGCGATACATCCAGTTTTTGCGCGAGATCGGCCTGCGACCAACCACGCTCGCCGCGCAGATCGCGTACAAGATTGTTCATGGCGCGGCTCGCTTATGCATGCCATTCGCACACACCGCACACTCAGCCATGGGGTTGCCTGCGTCGCAGCCAGCGCGCGATGCCAACGGCCAGCCCCAGCCCAAGAAATGCGATGGACATACCAAAGAGGACACCCTCGCTCATATCGTCGAGCGAATGACGAGAGAACCATGCGATGGCAAGCCCTGTACATCCGCCAAGCAGAAACCAGACATAACGAGGCACGCTCGCGTCATCATCGCAAGCCACATCCGCGCCATAGCGACGCGAAACCCACCAGCGCGTAACGCCGTAGCAGATCATGGTGATCGGAAACACCCAGATCAGCACCGTGCCATCCAGCTTCAGGATGCCGGCCGCGCTGAGGAAGCCACCGACCAGACTCAACATACCTATGACAGCGGTTGCTACGCCAAGCCCCACCAAATGCATGCGCTGTTCAAGCTCATCGCTATCGCGAATGCGCCGGAACATCAGGCTAATCACGTAAAGCATCGGCACGACCGGCACGAGCGCCAGACAAACCTTCCAGGGAAAGCTCGTCGTGGTCCGCACCAGTGGCCATGCCAGCAACATGAAGCTGGTGTAGAGCGCCATGGCTACCAAGACGCGCCCTTCGTACTTCTTTTGCGAAAAACCCGACATGGCGCTGCTCTCCCTTCCCCTTGCGTGCCGTTGTTGTGGCGAACTCTGACCAAAACTGCCCTTGGGCTGCCCAATCACCGGGGCGAGCACCTAGCTGGCGAATCGGGTGATGGCGCTAGATCCGAAACCCTGCATGTAAAGCGTGCTTGACAAAAGCCTAGATCCGACACGCCAAGGTGTCAAGCGTCCTTTACAAAATGGGCCTATTTGGATCTAAAGGAGACCTTGGGTTGGTCCCATCGCGTCACTTTTGGACCGCGCCCCTCGGGGTTTCGGGGTGCAGTTCACACTTTTTCCTGACGGAAAGTCGGGCTTGTATATATTTCGTGTAGGAAGTGTGTAGGAAATTGGCCAGTTTCCGGTGAAAATGTGATGGGGATCACCCTTTGGCCTGATTGTTGCTGAGCTATCCATGCAAGGCGTGGGCCTGCCCGTGAGGGGGCGGGGAAACGCCCGGCCCACC
>CAJCJD010000029.1 GCA_903970555.1 Vulcanimicrobiota bacterium | reverse complement strand
CGCCAGGCAGGAGTTCTATGTCGTGCGGAGGGGCGCTTTCGGTCACGCGTTGCATCGTGGTGGTGTTCATGGCGAGTCTTTCTGAATGTGCATGGGAAACGACGATATCCGTATCAAGTCATGATTTCCAGTGCAATTTAGGCAATCGATAAGTTACCCTGATGCAATGGATCTAAACCTGCTCATCGCGCTGGACACCCTGCTGGAGACGAACAGCGTGATCGCCGCAGCCGAACGTTTGCACCTCACGCCACCGGCCGTTAGTCGCACGCTCTCGCGCATCCGCCATGTCACGGGCGACGACATCCTCGTACGCAGCGGCCGCACCATGACACCTACGCCCTATGCGCTTGCGATCCGCGACGAAGTACATGCGTTGGTGGACCAAGCTCAGACATTGCTGAAGCCGAGACGCCGGCTCGACCTAGCCACACTTGATCGCGTTTTTACGATCCGTGGTCACGACGTGCTCGTCGGCGCACTCGCGCCAGCGCTCACGGCGACGCTCGCGCACACCACGCCGAATCTCCGCGTGCGCTGGCTCGCCGAGGCTCCCGGTGGTGACCAGGATCTCATTCGGGGCCAGGTCGATCTCGAGATCGGTGCTACCGAACCCAGCGTCCCTGAGATCGTGTTTGAAAAGCTCGCCACGGATCGTCTCGTTGCCGTTTTTCGCCATGGGCATCCGCTTGCGCGTGATGCTCTCACGACCAAGCGCTTGGCACGTGTCGACCACGTGACCATATCGCGCCGCGGCCGTTTTCACGATGCGGTTGACGACGCACTGGCCGCGCAAGGACTGGAACGCAGGGTCTTGGCGTCGCTGCCAACAGCATCGTTGGCATTGGCAGTCGTTGCACAGACGGATGTCATCGCTATCGTCGCCGAGACCTTATGTAAACCGCTTTGCGATGCACTCGGCCTGGAAACACGACGTGTGCCCATCGAGTTGATGGCAACGCCGGTAATTTTGGCTTGGCATCGCAGGCATGACAGCGACCCCGCTCATGCGTGGCTACGCACACAAGTGGTGAAAGCTCTCAGTGAAGCTATGACGCAAACCAAGGCGATACGCTGATTACAGCCGGGGCGTGGGCGTACGTCCAACAATAAGTAGACCAGCCTCCTCTTCAGCTGTTAGCGACAACACGCCTGTTATTCGATCTATTAAGGCGATTTCGTAACGCTCTGCAGCGCGCCTGCATACCATCTTGATCATATCCGCATGTGGCGATTAGCTCCTCGATTCGCATTCATATCTCCTCACGATATCGGCTCGATTTGTTCGACAAGAACATTTCGTCAAACGGCGTGAGCGTCTACGTCTAGGTTAGGGATATCGCCTGAGCATGAACGCACTAGCCGCTGTTTCAGGCCGGCCACCACGAGTTGGCTATCCAGCGCCATAGCAGTTCCCGTATTAAATCGGCTCTGAAGCGCCGCGCCACGTGATCCACGATGAATTCGGCGGGATCCGAAACCAGCAATGTGATGGGCGTGGCGATGAGACGCGTGGTCGCTTCCGCAGCAGCAAGTACGGGCGCAACCTCTATGACCTTCGTCCCGCGCATACCAAGTGCCGCTCTGGACTGGCGCTGGATCGTAAGCACTTCTCGCCTATGATTGAATTGATTTATGCAGGCGTTGCAGGATCAGTTCGGCCAGGCGAGTCACGGTTGCTGACGGTTCCGCTTCACTGCGATACAGCGCGAGGCCAAGGGTTGGCAACGAGGGGAGACGTGCGTCACGCGCATCTAGCGCACGCAGCTCCGATGGCAAACCTAGTGGCGTGCGCACGCTGATTCCCAGGCCAGCTTTCACCGCAGCCCAGGTTCCCGCCAGGCTCGCGCTGGTGAACGCGATACGCCAGGAAATACCCGCGCGATCCAGCGCATCAATCGCTGTTGTTCGCATCAGGCAAGGTGCATCGAGTACTACCAGCGGCAACGGTTCGCCACTTTCGCGCAGTGTGGTAATTTGTTCGCTATCACCGATGATCCATCGCATCGGCAACGTGCATATGTGCTCGGCATGCGCCGTGCCCGGCTCGGTTTCCCAAGCCAGAGCTAAGTCGAGCTGGTCCGCGCCCAGCGACTGCAGCAATACCGCATTGCGCGCTATGTGCACTTCCACGCGCAATTTCGGATGCACACGCCTGAAGTGACCCAGTATTTCCGGCAGCACGTTCTCGCCGAAATCCTCCTGCATGCCGAGGCGCACGGCGCCATCGAGTTGAGTGCCACGCATAGCGCTAACCGCTTCATCGTTGAGTTCCAGCAGACGTCGCGCATAAGCCAGCATGGTTTCGCCGGCTTCGGTCAGCGCCATACCACGGCCTGCTTTGCGCAACAGTGGCGTGCCGGCCTGATCTTCCAGCTTTTTCAGCTGCGCACTTACGGCGGAGGTTGACCGGGCCAGCCGCTCCGCAGCCCTGGCAAAGCTGCCCAGTTCGATGCCGGCAACGAAGCTGCGCATGACGTCCAGATCAAAGGTGATGCGTTGCATATAACCATCCTATTTTACGGGATTATTAGTTCATTAATTCCCGATTTTCAGCATCATGTTGGATCGCTAAGGTAGGTCCCGTCAAACCACTCGGAGCCACCCATGTCCCTCGATCCTCACTATGGCCAACAATCCTTGGGCGATCTCGCTCCCAAGCTGGCCGAACTCACCGACCAGACGCTGTTCGGCGACATCTGGCTGCGCCCCGGCTTGACGCCACGCGAGCGCAGCCTCGCCACGGTGTCGGCGCTGATCGCCCTCAACCGGGTCGAACAACTCCCGTTTCATTTGCGGCGCGCTCAGGACAATGGCATCGGTCGCGACGCGCTGGTCGAGTTGATCACCCATCTCGCCTTCTACGCGGGATGGCCTAACGCGGCGTCGGCAGTATCGGCACTGCGCACCGTGATGAATGAAGCGAAGACGCCATGATCACGATGCAGTACCGCATAGTTCTGCCCGCCGACTACAACATGGACATCATTCGGCGGCGCATCGCAGAGCGGGGGCATCTCACGGACGATTTTCCGCAGTTGTCGTTCAAGGCTTATCTCTACGCTGATCGCAGCGCGGGCCATCGAGAAAACCTGTATGCACCCTTTTATCTGTGGGATGACATGCAAGGAATGAATACATTTCTCGGTGGCACGGGGTTCGCCGGTGTTATCGAATCGTTTGGTCGTCCCATCGTGCATACCTGGTCGGTGTGGTGTGCGGAAACGGCTCCCGATCTGTCCATCGCAACCCATGCGACGCGTGAAATACTGCCCATCGCCGCGCATGCCTCATTAGGCGAGCTACGCGATTCAGAAAGCATCGGTGCGCAGATGGATCTTGAACGTGGCGCCATCGCAACGATTCGTGCTTATGACCCCACTACTTGGACGTTGCTGCGTTTTCGACTGTGGCAGAGCACCATTCATCCACCTATGGAAGATGGCGTTGATGTTTACGTGGTCGGTCATCTTTCCCAGCCTTCAGCGAAGCACTAACCATCAGGAGATTGCTCATGCCCCTCGTTCGCATCGCCATGCGCCGCGGCAAATCCTCGGCTTACATCGTCGCTGTGCGTGACAGCATCTATGCCGCCATGCGTGAAAGTTTCGATGTGCCAGAAAACGATCGTTTCATCCTGGTTAGCCAGCATGATGCCGATGAATTCGACTGCGATCCTCATTACCTGGATATCGTACGAAGCGATGATCTGGTCGTCGTTCAGATAGCTTGCCGCGACTCTCGCTCGGCAATGCAGAAACAAGCATTCTTTCGATGCGTAGCAGAGAAACTAGCCATCGCTCCGGGACTTCGCCCCGAGGATGTGTTTATCAATCTACTTGAGACGGCCAAGGAAAATTGGTCGTTTGGCAACGGCATCGCACAATACGCATGATCCGTTTGGACGAACGGAACGAGAAGTGCGCGCACGCCGTATGAAGCCCACTGACGAGCTTTACCTGCGTGCAAAGGCAAAGCTAGATGTCCTATGCCTTGTTCAGTCCATCTCGCCGCATGAGGTCGAGGAAGCTTTAGCGCAGGGGGCTGAAGAGCCGCCGTCCTCAGAATATTTACCGTAAATTTCCATCGGCTGATTCGTAGCGTCACGAACGGCAGCTTCTGGCCGAGGCTGTGTGAAAACTCTCACCCGACTGGCAATATCTCAGCACCAATCGATAGGTGCTCGACATGAAGCGATTCGTCGATGGCGTTGACCGTTCACAGGGCTTTTTGCTCCCTGATCGGCTGGACGATTACGTTCA
>CAJCJD010000028.1 GCA_903970555.1 Vulcanimicrobiota bacterium | reverse complement strand
CCACGTGATGGCGGCGTTGGTCGCGCTGTCGTGATTGAGCGGCTTGCGTGGCGACTCGATCTCGTCCACGACGCGCAGCGCGAGCTGTTTGCCAAGCTCCACCCCCCACTGGTCGAACGGATTGATGTCCCAGATCGTCGCCTGGGTGAAGACGAGATGCTCATACAGGGCCACCAGGCTGCCCAGCGCCGTCGGCGTAAGACGCTCGGCGAGCAGCAAGCTCGATGGACGATTGCCTTCGAACACGCGATGCGGCGCCAGCGCATCGCTGATGCCTTCCTCTTTCACCTGTTGCAACGTTTTGCCGAAGGCCAATGCCTCCGCCTGCGCAATCATGTTCGCCAACAGCAGATCATGATGACGTCCGGACGGGTTCAATGATTGCCCGAAGCCGACGAAGTCGCACGGTATCAGACGCGTGCCTTGATGGATCAACTGATAGAACGAGTGCTGGCCATTCGTGCCCGGTTCGCCCCAGTAAATCGGCCCAGTAGCGTAATCGACCGTGGCGCCCTCCACGGTGACATGTTTGCCGTTGGACTCCATGGTGAGCTGCTGCAAGTACGCCGGAAAACGCTTCATGTATTGCTCGTAGGGCAACACTGCAACGGTTTCGGCATTGAAGAAATCGGTGTACCACACGCCGAGCAAACCCATGATCACCGGCAAATTGCGTTCCAGTGGCGCCGTGCGGAAATGCTCGTCCATCGCATGGAAACCGGCGAGCATCTCCTCGAAAGCCTTCGGGCCGATTGCGATCATCGTGGAGAGGCCGATCGCCGAATCCATCGAATAGCGACCACCGACCCAATCCCAGAACCCATACATGTGATCGACCGAGATGCCGAACTCTTCCACCGCTTTTTCGTTGGTGGATAGCGCGGCGAAATGCTTGGCAACGGCTTTCTTGTCGCCGCCTGCCGCTGCCATCAACCAATCGCGCGCGCTGTGCGCGTTGGTCATCGTCTCCAGCGTAGTGAACGTCTTGGATGCGATGATGAAGAGGGTTTCATCGGGCCGCAGGTCGTGCACGGCTTCGGCGAAATCGGTGTAGTCGACGTTGGAGACAAAACGCATCTGCAACTTGCGGTCGCTGAAGTGACGCAGCGCCTCGAATGCCATCACCGGGCCCAAATCGGAGCCGCCGATGCCGACATTGACGATGTTGCGAATCGGCCGCCCCGTAAAACCCAGCCAGCGTCCTTCGCGAATCGCATCGGCGAATTCAGCCATGCGCTTGAGCACGGCATGCACTTCGGGCACCACATTGACGCCATCGACCTTGATCACCTTGCGTGCGGGTGCACGCAGTGCGATATGAAGTGCCGCGCGCTGCTCGGTCGTGTTGACCTTCTCACCCGCGAACATCGCGTCCCGTCGCGCTTCCAGTCCACACTCGCGCGCCAGCGCGAAAAGATGATCGAGGGTTTGATCGTTGATGCGATGCCGGGCGTAATCGAGTCGCCAGCCGGCAGCATCTGCGCGATAACGTTCGGCACGCCCCGGATCGGCGGCGAACAGATCGCGTAAATGTTGTTTTGCCAATTCGTGCTGGTGCGTTTCCAGGGCCCGCCATGCTGCTTTGTCGCGCAACCCACTCATGCGGCAGCTCCCATGCGTGCACTGATTGTATCGAGCAGTTCGCGCCAGGATTTGACGAACGCATCGGCGCCTTCTTGTTGCAACGTCTTCGCCAACGGTTCCATCTGGATGCCTTCTGCCTCGAAACGCGCCAGCGTGCTGGCAATGCTGGGATCGTCCAGCACCATCAGGTGCTCCGCCTTGCCATGATCGGCGAAGGCGAGCAGCGTCTTCTCGGGCATGGTGTTGACGGTCAGCGGCGCGATCAGGTTCTCGATGTAAAGCACATCGCTAGCGTTCGGATCTTTGGTGCCGGTACTCGCCCACAACAGGCGCTGCACGCGCGCACCGGCATTCTGCAAGCGCTGCAGACGCGGCGAATCGAGCAGCTTGCGATACTTGGCGTAAATCTGCCCACACACCGCGAAACCGAGTTTGTTGTGCAACTCCGCAGGCACCTTGTCCGCTACCTTCACATCCCAGCGGCTGATGAAGACCGATGCCACTGATGCGACATCCAGATCCAGCCCCGCTGCGTGACGGCGCTCGAGGCCGCGCAGCCACGCGTCGGCGGCAGCCTGATATTGCTCGGGCGAAAAAAGCAGCGTGACGTTGATCGGTATGCCGCGGAAAATAAGCTCCTCGATCGCGCCGACACCTGCCGGCGTGCCAGGGACTTTCACGAACAAATTGTGCACGGCCGCTTCCTTGTGCAGTGCCACGGCCTGTTCAATCGTATGCTGAGTGTCATCGGCCAACAGCGGCGAGACCTCCAGCGACACCCAGCCATCCACACCATGCGTGCGCTGATGGACCGGCTCGAAAATCGCGGCGGCGCGCCGCAGGTCGTCGATGGCCAACGCAAAGAACACCGCCTCCGGATCACCATGCCCCGCTGCGCGGATCGCCGCGTCATAGTCCTTACCGGACTTAATCGCCTGCGCAAAGATCGTGGGGTTGGAGGTCAGCCCGGTCACCGTCTTTTGGTCGCGATAACCAGTCAATGTGCCGTCGCCCAGCATGCCTCGTGTGATGTTGTCCAACCAGAGGCTCTGGCCGAGCCCATTCAACGTTCGGGTCGGGTGTTCCATTGCAGTACTCCTTCGTAAAATAGGGCGGGATCATCGATCGTCGGACCGGGGACAACCCACGATCTCCCGCGGAAGCGTCGAAACTATGGAGAGGTCATTACGCTTGGGAAGCTAAAGCCATCGCTTAGCATATCAAGTCAGATGTAATGATCTGATGACTGTTGGGATTAAGTGTCCGTAAGTGCCAAGACGCTTCGCTATGCCATCTCCTCCCAGCGGTAATACCTCTTATCGGCCATGCGCAGCATGTCGAGATCTTCCTTCGTGTCGCCGTAGGCATACACGACCGGAAACTCGTCCATCTTGCATGCCTCGCGCACACGCCTGGATTTCTCCTCGCCAACACATTGACGACCGCGGTAGCGCCCGGTGAGCAATCCATCCTGAACTTCCAAGACTGAGCAGATTACATCCAACTCATGTCGCCGACACCAGTGGGTCAAATAGACATCCAACGCGCCAGACACGACGACGACCGTGTCGCCTTGCGCCTTATGCCATTGAATGCGCGCCAGCGCTTCTGGGCGAAGCACATCCGGCAAGACCTCGTCGGAAAATCGGCGCCCCGCCTTTTCTATGTGATCGGCGCGTGCGCCGCGAAGGCCGAAACTCACCGCAGCCGCACGTATCACGTTGCCGGAAACGAAACCGAGTTTGTAGCCAATCACTAGTGGCGCAAAAAATACGGAGCCGACGATCAGGCGTCGACGCGAAACGGCGAAGCGCATGAACTCAGCGAACATGGCCTTGTCGGTGATCGTGCCATCGAAATCAAACAATGCCAGATTCATGCTGCCGCAATCCCTTTTGTTTTCTGTGGAGAATCCATATCTCGCCGCTTGGCTTCTGTTGATTCTTCTGGCGGCAACGCCTCCACCAACAAAAATTCCAAAACAGCGCTAACGAATGCTTCACGACGTTCACCATGCGTGCAATGGCTGCGACCGATAACTTCGGTTAGGTCCTTGGCCAAACGCTAAAGCCAGCACGGCGAAAATCAATATGGCCAGATGCCGGGCTGCCCTTTTTTCAGGCCAAACTTCGCCGGCAACAAGCTCACGAGATGCCACTAACATTACGTATTCGTCTCAATGCCAGCCTGATTCAGCAATTGCTCGAGTGGATCGAGCCAAGGCCGATATTTCTCCCAGCGACCGATGGCCTGGCGATGAATTGGTTCGCGCACTTGTGCAGTGCTGGCGGTCGCGACTGCTGACGTGTTCTTTTCAAAGTGCAGGCAGGCATCGTTCCAAGACAAGTTGCAGTGGGCGAGCAGTTGGCGTGTGGTCGATTCCTGCTCGGTAACCAGGGCTTCGTAGTCCACTTGCAGCACGCGCCCAGGCATAACGGCATTCCAGTGCGCCATCATGCGATCGAATTGAATGTAGAAGCGCCCAATGTCAAGCAGGTCGAAGCTGTAGCCATGGAAACCGGAGTTCTCCTGGAACATCTCGCGGAAGTTGCTAAGGCTCGTATCGAGCGGATGACGTCGCAGACAGATGATCTTGGCTTTGGGAAGTGCCTTGGCGATCAGTCCCAGATACAAAAAATTATGGGGAAGCTTATCGATGAAACGTGGCTTGGTCGCTGTTTGCGGGCGCGTACTATCCACATAACGCAATCCCAAACGCTCCCAATCCAGCCGATGCGACTGCTCGATCAACGCCGGACTCAACCGCGCCGGTATACCAGAGGGCGCCATGCGTTCCAATTGCGCACCAAAGTTCATCAGCTCACCGGCGGAATAAACCTCGGGGTGACTGGAAAGAATTCGTTCGACCAACGTAGTACCGGAGCGCGGCATGCCCACGATGAAGATCGGCTCATCACTACCGTAGCCCGTTTCGGTGGACAACTGGTCCGGAAACGCCCTGATGAGTGCATCGACCATGGCGCTGTCTTGTTTCGGCTGGTAAGCCACGCGTTGCCGTGCGGCCGCCTTGCCCAGACTTAGATGCTCAAACGCTTTCGCGTAATCACCGAGATCTTCGTATTCCTTGCCAAGCGCGCCATGCAGATATATCTGCGCATCGATGTTGCCTGCGTTCGCAGTGAGCAATGCCTGCAGGGCATCGATGTGATTATTGGACGCAGTTTGCTTCCGCAGGCGCGAGCGCAATCCATAGGCGTTCCAAAACTCCGGCTGGAGTTCGATACACCTATTGAACTGTTCCTCCGCCGCAGCGAGTTGGCCGGTGAAGGTGTCCGTCACCGCCGCATTGAATCGGCAAATTGCGTTATCTGGGGCCAGCGCTACTGCCCGTCGGAACAAGACATGAGCCCGCTCATGCGCATTGCATTGCATGTAGACCGTGCCCAGCACATCCAGGGTCAGCGGGCCGGCGGCCGGCAGCGCATACGCAATGTTGGCAACTTGCAATGCCTCGCTGTAGCGCTGGGCATAGGCCAAGGCACGCGCAAAGTGAGTGGTGTATTCAGCGCTCTTGGCATTGAGCCCGACCGCGCGGTTCAAATGCTCCAGCGCGCGATTCAATTGCTGCGTCTGGAGACAGGCCAGTCCCGTGATGTAGTGCGCTTCGGCATTGTTGGGCTCCAGACGCGTAGCTTGCAGCGCAAGCTCGCCGGCCAGTGGAAAGCTACCGTGTTCGTACGCGCGCGAAGCATCACTCAACAGGGTTTGAACGGGCGACGGGGCTTGCGGAGCAACGGTCATGCGGAGGTCTCTAGGGATACGCTGCTGCAAGTCTACGCAGGCTGTTGATCCTGCGTTACGAGTTCCGCACCGTAGAGGCCTGGACGACGCTGCGAGCCCCGAGCACATCCAGACCCAAAGACTGGATCATCTTCAACGTTCATGCCTCCCAACACAGACCGGGAGAGCAATAGCCGCCAGCCCAGGCACCAAGCACAAAAACCCGCTGCTAGGCGGGCTTTGAGGGATCTTAGGTTTTGCTTGGACGCCCTGGACAGGGGAATGGTGGTATGGGTGCACCCGAATTGAAGGTATATATTGCTGTTTTTCATAGATAAATTTCAACCAGTAGCATCATGATGCCCCCACAGTTGCCCCCACAGTGCGCCAGCTAGTACCGATTACATTTCGGAGCAGTGAACCGTGCCATTACGCTCCTCGTGGTTTTACGGCTAGGTTCTTTCAGCCAAGCCTGATCAGCCTCACCATATTTCAGATGGGTCACTCGTTGCCGGAAAGTCACTGACTAAACGCGTCATCCTCTTCCAGATCCGCAACGTCGGCAGCCCCCTCCTCGGCGGTGCCGATGAAAAAATGGTGATCGGGCTTCGCCGCGAAGTACGCGCGAAGCTCGTCGCGCGCCTTGGCGAGGTTCTGGTAGTAGTCGCGAAACGGCTGAGAGACCTCTGTAGCGTGGTCTGCATCGCGCGGAATCGGGATGCGGATAGCGAGGTATCGGTCCCCCACGTCTTCACGGTTTGTCTGCATGAAGATGACCCGTCGCCACTGATCCCGAACGATGTTCAGCGTGAGCGCCCACATCAGGTAGAACGGGTCGAAGTTGGCCTTCTTGCCGGGACGTACGACGATGACTTCCTTCGTCGTGACCACCTGCTCCTGCCCGGGCATCAGCATGCAGAAGTCGCCAATGTTCTTCGACGTCCGCTCGGGGCAGATCAGGTCCCAGGCATTGAGCCCAGAAGACCTACCCCGCCAAAACTTTTCGGCGATAGCGAACGGCACCCGGTTCGTCGGGTTGATGTTGACGAGCCCCGCACGCAAGTCGCTAACTTTGATGTAGGGCACGGTGCCCACGCGCACGCTCTGCGTGGGCGAACCATGGCCGTTGCGGATCGACAGCAAGCCAACCTTTACTGCTTCGCCGATCGTCATCGACGTGAAGGCCCTGAACCTCTCGGACTTCATATCGTCATCGAAAGCATCGTCGAAGCGCCGGTCGTAATACATCGGAACGGCCCTTCGCATCGAGACCTCCGTGGCCTTAACGAAGCGGAGCGTTGCCGTAGTAGCACCAGCACGAAGTGCCTCCATGTCGATCTTTAGCTGATCATCAACCGCATCGACGAGTTCGCCAGTCTCGGGGTCCGGCACCTGCACACGCTGTCCGGTGGTCCGATCGACGAGCGGTAGCAGCCGACCACCCTTGGTGAGGCCACAGGTAGGTGCCGTTGACACCATGATCTCGTCGTCGCGGAACCATGAGGGCCTATGGATCATGCTGCCTCCTCTTCGCTCGCCGCTTGACCCGGACCGAGCTCTCCAACCTTCTCGAAAATGTAGAAATTGGTCTTGGCCCGGCAGAACTCCTCGAAAGCCTCCATCGCGATATTCACCATGCCTCGAAGCTTCAAACGCCCCTGCATCCAATCAGGAAGCCACCGGTAACTGAACGAGAAGAAGTAAGTCTCCGGCAACACGATGCCAACACGGCCACCCACTTGTAACAGGCGATAGGCGTGCTCAAGGAAGATCAGCCCGATCTCCAATTCGACGTATTCTGTCTTCTTTCCAAATGCGGCCGCTTTCGCAATCGTGTACTTGCCTGCCCGCGCGTCGGCAGCCGATACCTTCAGGTTCTCGCCAAAGGGCGGATTTGTCACGACGACGGTGAACTTGCGAGCAACCCCATCCGGAGTATGCGTGCTCCCCAATTCCTGCTGAAGGCGCGAAAATCCGCTAGCCCAGTTGTGGACTCGGACCGAATCGCCCTGCAACACGTGGGTCGAGCCGTCACGAAACGCAATCATTAGCGCTTTGGTAAGTTTGACGCCGATGCTGTCCATATCGACGCCGTAGAGGTTGTCATTGGCGTACTTGACGATATGGTAAGCCTGCGCTTCGTCGGGGAACTCGTTCTCCTTGACTTGGCGCAGCGCTTCGTGGAGGAATCCGCCCGTGCCACATGCCGGGTCAATGACAGAGTCCTCAGATGTGATTTCGAGCGCCATGACGCAGGGGCGAATAACGCGTTGCGGCGTGAGGAACTGCCCCTCACCGGACTTGAGTGCGCTCGCACGAAAAACTTGGAACGCTTTAGACAGCACCTCCATATCGTCACCCAGAATCCGGAACGGCGAGAGCTCGGCGACGACCCGGTAAAGTGTGGCGTCGGTGAGTTGGATCTCGTCTCGGTCGTCCTGATTGAAGACTCGGTTCTGCTGCTTGGCGAAGTAGTCCTTGAACTGCTTTCGGATAGCCTCTGAGGTCTTCTGAATGCGAGTATGTTCATCACCATAAACGCGAAAGCGCACGGGCTCGTTGGCGTGGACCGGCAGCGAGAAATATGCGTCGTTGTCGAGTTTCACGAGCATAACGTGCAACAGCTCTCGGAGCTGATCTTCACGACGCGTTGCTCTCGAATCCTGGACGACAACGGTCGCAACCAGACGCTTAAGCGCAGCACTGAGTTCGACCTCAGTCGGAAGGCGGAGCGCGTTCCACGTGAGGGGAGCCGACGGTGGGCGAGTCAGGTCATCATCTGGCTGCGGAAGCGGAGCACCCTTGATCTGGAGCCAGTCGTTTGTGTGCTGCTTGTAGATGGCGAGACTGGCGCTCCCATTGGTCCAATAGCCAAGCTTGGCCATCGGCTCCATCGAGAGGTAGCGCATCAATTGCTCACGGCCGGCCTCGATGTTTGGCGCCTTAAATTCGAAGATAACCTGCAATGCGTAAGACTGGTGACTACCGTCCGCAAATGCGACCAGATCTGCCGATCCTGCGACCGCGTACTTCTGACCGCGTTCGCGCTTAGACAGGTCGTGCGGGGTCGCGGGAATGGGCCACTCGGGCTTCCACCGCAGTCGATCAGCGGACCAACCAAGCGCTTCTAGCTTGGCGACCACATCCTGTCGCACCATCTCTTCGGGCTTCACGGAATTTTCTCTAAAAATGGGCTTCCCGGATGCTAACACGGTGAGGGGTATGCTGAATAAAGGAGCTACTCCTTTTTTAGCCTTGCCAGTTTGATGGCAGCAGGTGATTGGGGGACCAGGAAGGCTTCAAGGAATTGGTCCGCCGAATCGGACGACCCGATATGTATTGCGCAGGGTCGTGGGCAGCCTTGGAGTCCTAAATGCAGGACTACCTTGATGCGCGTGCCCTGTATCCTTTGGGCAAATTTCCCCCAACAAGGCGCGATCGGCTATGTGGCAATTACGCATGCAGCGTTTGCGTCTATCGTCCTGCAAGAACTACAGAACGATCATCACGAGTCAAAACGAGGAGTTTCGGCTCTCTCTGCCGCGAACAGCGGTGTCGGTGGAAATGGGCACGGACAGGTCCTAGCAAGGAGCATATTGCATGCATCTTTCTGACAAAACTCTCAAATGTTTACGAGAGATGATTAACGAACGAACAGAATACCGTTCTGGCCCGAACATCATCGCGTTCTTTAACGCCCTCGGCTTCAATGACAGCTATGGCCAGGGATTTCCGTCACGATGGATGTTTACAGACGCCCAACTGTCCAAAATAAACGGGACGGCCAAACTTGATACTTGCATCAAGAACACATTCGCCCCCATCAATTTCGTTGGTCGAATCGCGGAGCTGGACAAACTCATCCATGAATTCAACCAATATTTGGCTTTCGACAAGTGGCGCCTAGAGCGTAATGGCGCTGAGTTGCAGTTTCGTAAGCTGGAGCGAGTTGAGATTAATGAACCGCCATCACCTCAACAACGAGAGAATGAATTTCTAAGCCGCGATTTCGCCGACATTCGTTTTGATGGCATGGGCCTAGAGCCAGCAGTTCAGGCGGTAATTGAGCAGCGAGTAAAAGAAATAGAAAAATGCTTCTCTGCCAACTCGCCGCTAGCGGTCATTCTGCTCGCAGGAAGTAGCTTAGAAGGCGTCCTTCTTGGTGTTGCAACGCAATTTCCTCGCCAATTCAACTGTGCGTCTGCCGCTCCAAAGGATAAAAGTGGCGCAACACGAACGTTCCAAGACTGGACGCTAAATGGCTTTATTGATGTAGCACGGGAGCTAGGTCTGATCGAGCACGACACGCATAAATTTAGTCACGCGCTTAAGGATTTTCGCAATTACATTCATCCCTTTCAACAGATGGCGTCCGGATTCTCGCCGCGCGAACACACGGCAAAGATATGCCTACAGGTACTCAAGGCTGCGTCTCATGATCTTCGACAAAACATTTCAAAGCTACGCCCTTAAACCACTTCATCGTAAGGGTGTTGCTCGGCATGTTTGGTGCTGATAGAAGTCGACTAAATCGTGCGCAATGCGATTTACAAACCGGCTCCATTTACAATCCGGCGCAATCCAATTTAAAGAGTATATGCTGCTTGAATCCCGCGATCCTTACCTTCGATGATCTACGTGAGATTAGTCGACTTGGGCCAAACGCTCGTTTAGCAAGCATGGAGCGCTGGGCAAGGTTGAATGGAATTCGATACAAGTACGACGGCAGGGGTGGCATCTGGACAACTGTCGACGCAATGAACGCCGCCGTTGGAATTGCACCCGCTGTGCACGATCCATTTGCCGGTGAAATCACAGCGGACATGTTTTAGAAGAAGTGACAAAGAACGTAGAAGTTATGCGATGTCAGTAACGGCGAATAGTTCTCTGAGTGTCGCGCTGAAACCATACACCGATTTTTGACGAGCCCAGATGTCTGGCCGCGCAACGTCAGTGCTCCACGCAGCACCATTCCGCGTCCGCACCATCTGATTGCAGCGTGCAATATGCCGACGCGTCCGCGAGGAAGTCAAAGGCTTGGTCATTCGCTGGCGGACATTCCCGACGCGACATCCTGAGATAGCTACTCGATGTCAGTTTCACGCTCTGAGAACGTGTAAGATAACTATACGTAGTGACGACGGCATCAAACCGAAAAACGAAGAAAGGATGACCCATGAAATCGGGCATTGTTTACGTCACGTCTCTAAATAAAAATCTCGACTACAGTGATTTCTTCACCGAGTTTCACAAACAACCCGAATTAAGCCGGAATTTTGGCGTCTGCAAATTCGAGGCAATTGCGGTCGCAGAAACTCTGAGAGAGTACGTAACTAAGCACGGAATTTCATCGCTATTTCACTACACGCTAGCCTGCGATGCAGTGATGCATGGTGGAATTCATGTTGATGACATCGAAAAGCTGATCCTAGGATTCATCAGCAACCTAAAGGGTGTGAAAAACCTCCTTATCATTGATGCGTACCTTTACACAGACGATCCTGACTGCGTTGCTCTATTCGAAAAAATGGTGACTGAGATTTCCGGCGACCTTGAAAGTGTCACATTCCTTACCAACGGAACGCGCGCTGGCGAAAAAAGCGCCATGCATGACGCTATAAGAAAAGCTGTACCAAAAGTAAGAATCCATGACGTGAAAACAGACATTTTTCACGACAGGCATTGGATTGACGCTGATCGGTATATCGGTGTTTATATAGGAACCTCACTCAACGGCATCCGAAAGAAAGTCGCGCTAATCGATAACATGGGGCATTCCGACGCTAAAGACGTTGCTGCGCTTGCGTTGCCGCTAATCACATCAGGCCCGTAAGCTTGGATCATGTGCCACTCCGCGCAGGTGTACGCCGATTTTCGAAAATACGAACGCCTCGTCGACACTCTGAACCTGCGCGAATTCGTCAAAGTATTTTGGAAGCAGAAGAACAACAGCAATTGGATTAAGAAGATCCCGAGGGCAATGCGCGATTGGTTCTAAAGTCCGCGCAATGACGGCGAGCGCGAAGCGCATAACTCCGCGCTCGACGCATACCGGGGCGCCCCCTTGGACACGATCGCTGCGTGATCGCCATCGAGCCCAAAAACCTTGACTCGTGGCTAGACCCGCACGCAGCACCAGCTGGCGGATATGAAGGCATATCCTAGACGATCCTGTCGGCACCTATTATCAGCATAGCCTTAGCGGAACGGATGAAAGCACATGAACGCTGCGCTTGATGACTATCTGGAAATCTCATCGCGCTGGCTAGTGGAGACGACAAGTATCTACGACCTAGCGGAATCGGCCGCGCGAGCCGCCCATCCAGGTTATGCCATCCCTCTGGAATTCACTTGGCAGGATGGACCATTTATGGTCTCAAAGAACGGGCCAGCCGATATGCAAGCGGCGATGCCCATCATTATCAAGACCAGCCTTGAACACGCAAAAGCCGCTGAGATAGCGATGGACTCATGCGAAAAATTTCGAATTCAGCGCGACAAACGAGGCCCGCAATTGAAGGTGCCATTGGTTGTCGATCAGCAAATGAGGACCGGCCCGATAGTGGCAAGGTCTGGAATCATTGCTCAATTTGAGCTATGGAAGTCGTTTGTCCAACCACTGAATTATCCCTTCAACAAACGGCGAGCTGAAGGTCACAAATTTAAATCGACGGACGAACAAGATGCGTTGATGCACATCATAGATCGACGTAATGAGCTAACCCACGAAATTACCGTGTTGAACGATCCCAACATGCGCGAATATGTCGAGTACGTGTGTCACTGTCATTTTCTTGCGCGAACAGCCGCGTCGACTAGCTGTTAGGAGGGGCGTAGTGTATTGCTGGTTCCTCGGCACGTACTACCAGCATGATCTAGCTAGCTGAGAGTGATATGTGGATCGATATCGCGCAACTTATTGCCGCGGACCCTCCCACCGCTAAAGAGGCACAACAGATTGTTGACTTCACAAAGCGCAAGGCAAAGGCGCGCTTTTATACAGATGAGAATTTCCCATCGAGAGCCACGCAGATTCTTCGCCACAACGGCGCAAAAGTAACGACCGCGCAAGACGTGCAAATGCTTCACTATCCGGACGAATCGCACTCCGCATACGCGCTCAAGCATGAAATGATTTTACTTACGTGCGACCGCGACTATCTCGGCGACCGTCGATTTCCGCTCATCAAGTGCCCCGCAATCTACGTATTCCAGTTTGGCACAGGTAGCGACGAGGATATGCAGCTTGCATTTCGATGCCTAGCCCCTGCATTCAATACACCGCAATTCATAGACAAATGGATGAAGGTTGATGCGTCCGTGAACGAGTGGACGGAGCGCGTTAGGCATCTCGACGGCACCACATCGCGCTCGCGATACCGACACCGTCAAGGCAAGTTACAACAATGGGTTG
>CAJCJD010000027.1 GCA_903970555.1 Vulcanimicrobiota bacterium | reverse complement strand
GGCTGCATCATGTCAGTCGCAACGCGGTGATGCGTCATGTTGCAGGGGAAACGTTGAGCCGCAACAAGGTCATCATGGCGCTGACGATCCTTGGCTTGCTGATCTTCTCCAAGTATTTCTATCTGGCCAGTCTCAGCAGCTATTTCACTTTTTATCTGATCCACACGTTTGGCGTGTCGGTGCAGAACGCGCAGATGCATCTGTTCGTGTTTTTGTTTGCCGTAGCGGCGGGTTCGCTGATCGGCGGCCCGGTAGGCGACCGGGTAGGGCGCAAGTGGGTGATCTGGGTGTCGATCCTTGGCGTTGCACCCTTCACGTTGGCGCTGCCACATGCCAATCTTTTCTGGACAGGTGTGCTCACCGTGGTGATCGGTTTGATTCTTTCGTCCGCGTTCTCGGCGATCTTGGTCTACGCGCAGGAATTGATCCCCGGTCGCGTTGGCATGATTTCCGGTTTGTTCTTCGGTTTTGCGTTCGGCATGGGCGGCATTGGTGCCGCAGTGTTGGGGCGCGTGGCTGATGCACATGGCATCGACTATGTCTATTCGCTCTGCGCGTATTTGCCGCTGATCGGTGTGCTTGCGGTATTCCTGCCGGATCTGGAGCGCTCGATGCGCTTGAAAGTCGCTTCGCCACAACGAAGCTGACCCTAGAAAAAGGCCCGCACGTGCGGGCCTTTTTCTTTGCATCAGTGCTTGGCTGGCGTCGGCCCTTGTACGGCTTGTGTCAGGTTTTGTGGCCTGAGGTATTTCTTGAATGCTGCCTGCACCTGTTCGGGCGTGAGCTCCATATAGTACTTGGCCGCAACCATCGGTTGATCGAGCGGCTCGCCATGCCACGCCCATGTCAAAAGCGAACGGGCAATGCTTGTGATGCTGGCCACGCCAACGGGAATGGATCGAATTTCATACTGGCGCGCATTAGTGAGTTCGGCTTCTTTCACCGGTGTGTTTTGCATATCGACTAAGTTTTGGCGCACCAGCCCATCCACGGCGGCGACCTTGTCTGGATCGCTGCCGTACTGCACGAAGAAGACCGAACGCGATCGATCGAAGCGTATACCTGAGCCTGCACCATAGGCATAGCCGTGCTTGACGCGGATATCCGTCATAAGACGAGAAGCAAAGCCGTTACCACCCAGCACGTCGTTACCCAGTTGTAAGGCATAGCGATCCGGGTTGTGCATGTTGAGCTCAAGCATCTGGCCCATCAGCACTTGATCCTGCGAGGCATACGGATTTTCGATGATGCTGTAGCCGGGCGGATTCACGGGCACCGGTTTAGAGATCACCTCGGGTTTCGATCCCTGCGCTTTCCATTGACCGAAATAGCGCTCCACCGTGGCTTTAGCCGTTTCGGGAGTCACATCGCCCACCACCACGATGGTCGTGAGGTCGGGG
This sequence comes from Vulcanimicrobiota bacterium, assembly GCA_903970555.1. Lineage (GTDB taxonomy): Bacteria > Pseudomonadota > Gammaproteobacteria > Xanthomonadales > Rhodanobacteraceae > Dyella_B. Next base: position 2,669 of record CAJCJD010000027.1, on the reverse strand, counting down.
CGATAGGTTTTTGCGTAGTAATCCTTGAGGTTCTGCAAGGTCAACGCGTGGATGCTCTCGGGCGTAGGACGACGAAGATCCGGGTCGCCCTTGGGCAGCAGCCCTGCCATCAGGGCCTTCATCATCTTGTACTCCGGCGATTGCATCTCGCCGGCAAGAGTGCGCGCTAGAGTGTCTTGCTGTACGGCAAAGCCTTCTTGTGGCAACGCAGGATGCAGTTCGTTGTCGGCCAGCAATTGCATGGCGCGATCGAATTGATCGCTGAGCACCGCTACGCCGAAATCGGTGCCCCCGTTTTCCGTGGCAGAAATATCATCGAGCGCCTTGTGGTACGCATCGCGATCCAGCGTCGTCGAGCCGTAATCGAACAGTGCCGACAACAGGCGTGACGCACCTTCCTGAGCGGCCGGTTCCTGCAATTTCGGATTGTTGTCGATATGACCGAGCACCGTGACGGTCTTGCTGATGCTCGCTGGCTGCACGATGAGATGAATGCCGTTGTCGAGCGTCATCTGCACCGGTGCTAGCGTCCAATGCGGAATCTCCAGTTTGCTCAACTGCGCGGCTGCCCACGTTGGCAGCGGCGCATCGAGCTTGTCGTTGCCGGCAAACGATTCCGAGCCGCCGAAGCCTGCGCTATCCGGCGGTCTCTGGCCTTTGTTGTCGGAGGTGAGCACGACGGTGACGCGCGCGTCTGGCTTCAGGTATTCGCGTGCGATGCGATTCACGTCGTCGACGGTGACGTTGCGGATTTGCTGTTCGGCTTCTTCCGGCGAGTTCAGACCCATCCACGCAATGGCCTGCGACCAGGCACTGGCGAGCGATACAGCGCTATTTTTGTTGAATTCGGCCTGCGCAATCTCGGAACGCTTCGACGCTTCGACCAGATCCGCTGGCACGCCGTTTTTCAGTAGATCGGCGATCACGCTTTCGAGATCTGCCTGCGCTTTCTTGGCGTCGCCGCCCTTGGGGAAGCTCACTTCGATAACGCCGATGCCGCCATGGCTGAAGGGCTGCAACTGTGCATCGGCACTCAATACCTTGCCCTGCACCGCCAGTCCCGAGAGCGAACTGCGGGCATTATTGAGCACATCCAGCAGCACCTGCGCGGCGGCGTTGTCCTTGGTCATCATGCCGGGCATGCGGTAGAGGAATTGCACGGAGCCTGTACCCTGCGGTGTCGTCGCGGCGATCGTTTGCGATGTCACGGATTGCAATTGCACCGGTACAGGTGCTGGCAACGTGCGCTTTGGGATTTTGCCGAAGAGTTGTTGCACCTTGTCCAAGGTGTTCTGCGGATCGATGTCGCCCACGATCACGAGCAATGCGTTGTTCGGTGCGTACCAGTCTTTGTAAAACGATTGCAGATGGGCTGATGTGGTCTTGTCGAACGAAGGGCGCGTGCCTAGAGGATCTTCAGCGTAGCCAGTACCTGCATAGAGGATGCGTTCGGCTTTCTGGAAAGCGAGGTAGCCAGGGTCGGAAATGTCACGCGACACTTCCTGTTCGATCGCGCCGCGTTCGCGGTCCCAATCTTTCTGGGTGAGCAACGCGCCTTCCATGCGCGTCGATTCAATATGCAGCAGGATATCGAGGTAGTTCGACGGCGCCACGAAGTAATACTGCGTCGCGTCGTTAGTGGTGAAGGCGTTGTTGTCGGCGCCCATCTTGCCGGTCATTTCATTGAGCTGCGAACCGGTCATGCCTTGGCTGTCGCGGAACATCATGTGTTCCAGTGCATGCGCTGTGCCTGGAAATTCGTCTGGTGTCTGGTAGCCGCCGGCGAGATAGGTAATCTGGGTGGTGACCATGGGCGACAGCGTCTCGCGCACGATGACGACGCGCAGGCCGTTGTCCAGCGTCGCGCGCAGCACTTTGCCATCGGTGGTCGATGTTGCTGCGGAGGCGGGCGTTTCGGCGCGGCTCGGAACAGCGGCAGCCACCAGCCCTGCGCCCAACATGACGCTCCATGCCAATGTTTTGAGAGGGCTCGAGATCATGTTCGGATTCCTTATAGGGGCAACAGTAGACCGCTGGATGGTGCCATAGTGCCCGTTACGCGCCTATCTGCCGAAAGCTGGTTTGCATTGCCACTATCGATAATGGGCGGCGAAGGGTATCGTCATGTCACATGCGTTTTCTTCGAGCATAAGGAGTGAGGGGTATGCTGGTTGTAACGACCGAAAACGTTCCGGGCCATCAGGTGGTTCAGGTCAAGGGGCAGGTGTTTGGCGTGGTGGTGCGTAGCCGCGGCATTGGCGGCAACATGATGGCCGGCATTCGCTCGCTGGTAGGCGGTGAAATCCACGAGTACACGCAAATGCTGGAAGAAGCTCGCCGCCATGCGCTTGACCGCCTGGTTTCCAACGCCAAGATGATGGGCGCCAACGCCGTGGTCATGATGCGCTTCGACTCGGCCGAGATCGGCCAAACCATGAGCGAGATCGTGGCCTACGGCACCGCCGTCCGCATCGACCGCGAGGCGCCCTGAGTCACACCGCGAGGATCGAGGCATGTTTCGCGCGCTGCTGATCCTCTTTGCCTTGGTGGTCGCAGCCTTCTCATGGACCATTTTCAAGTATGCCGGGTCGGGTTTCGGCTGGGCCTTGGCGCTGCTCAATATCGGGATCCTGATGGCTTGCATTCTGCTCGAACGCGCGCGCTACAAG
>CAJCJD010000026.1 GCA_903970555.1 Vulcanimicrobiota bacterium | reverse complement strand
CGCCCGAATTTGAAACGCGTTTCCAGTCGATCCAACGGCCATGCATAACGGAAAGGTGCCCATGCGGCATCCCACGGTGGCGCCCTTCGTTGGCAGCGGCCACATTGCGACGCCGAGATCGGCAACGGGAGCGCGCAACGTTCGCAGCAGTGCGTGTTGCGCGGCAGTTCCGCGATGCACGCGGCGCAGAGGTCTATGCCTTCCGCGCCGGTGTCGCCACATAGCAAGCAGCGCCAGGGTAATAACCAGCGGTGAAACGTGGCTAAGAGATGTCTTGGCGCATCCATGCGCGAGCAGGCTGTCTAGTTGCCTGGCTTGAACAGCGCGGCGTCGATGATCGACCACAGATGAATGATCCAACCCATCCAGATCAACCAAAGCGCTGCCGCCAATACAAACATGATGGCCGCCTTCAGCAAGCGCCCTTGCACCAGCTGGCCGAGGCCCGGAATAAAGAAACTGCATACGGCGGCAATGACGTTGCCCGCGCTGCCCTGACCTGCACTCATGGATCGCTTCCTTCGATGATGGTGAGACGATGGTAACGGGTTAGCCTATCGGGTCCGTCAACCATTCTCATCCGTATACAGTTGACAGCCTCGGAGGCCACTTCCACACTTATGGGCCGCCGTTTCCTGGAAGCCGAAAGCCCATGTCCGTAGCCGCTCTTCGCCATGACTGGACGCGCGACGAAGTCGTCGCATTGTTCGCCCTGCCGTTCAATGAGCTGCTACACCGGGCGCACAGCGTGCATCGTGTCCACCACGATCCCAATGCGGTGCAAGTTTCCACCCTGCTCTCGATCAAGACAGGCGGATGCCCTGAGGACTGTGGCTATTGCCCACAGGCCGCGCGCTACCACACGGGCGTGAAGGCTGAAAAGCTGATGTCGGTAGAGGCCGTGGTCGCCCGCGCCCAAGCTGCAAAAAGCGCCGGCGCCAGCCGCTTCTGCATGGGCGCCGCTTGGCGTAGTCCAAAGGATCGCGATGTGGCCCAAGTAGCCGAAATCGTCTCCGCGGTGAAGGCGCTTGGCCTGGAAACCTGCGCCACGCTCGGCATGCTTAGCGGTCCGCAGGCACAGACACTCAAGCAGGCTGGTCTGGACTTCTACAACCACAACCTAGATACCGCGCCGGAGTTTTACGGCGAGATCATCCACACGCGCGAATACCAGGATCGTCTGGACACGCTTGAGCATGTGCGCGAAGTCGGCCTGAAGACCTGCTGCGGCGGCATCGTCGGCATGGGCGAGACGCGCGCACAACGCGCCGGACTGCTGGAGACACTCGCCAATCTGCCTGAGCATCCGCAATCGGTGCCGATCAACCAGTTGGTGCAAGTGGAAGGTACGCCGCTGCACGGCACCGAGGCATTGGATCCGTTCGAGTTTGTGCGCACGATCGCTGTCGCACGCATCCTGATGCCGGCCTCGATGGTGCGCTTGTCCGCCGGCCGCCAGCAGATGGACGACGCCGTGCAAGCGCTGTGCTTCTTCGCCGGCGCCAACTCGATTTTCTACGGCGAGAAACTGTTGACGACCGGCAACCCCGACGTGGAACATGATCGCGCGCTGTTCCGTCGTCTCGATCTGCATGCACTGGAAGTGGTGGAAGAAGCCGGCACCGTGCACGCCGACATCGTGGAAACGGAAGCGAGTGGTTGCGGCCAAGGTTGTGGCTGCAGTGCCGCGGCCTGACCTGCTCGATCGATTGGCCGTTCAGACGGCCGAACGTGCGCAGGCTCAACTACAGCGACACCTGCGCACGATCACGCATGTCGAAGGACCATGGCTGGACAGCAACGGGCGACGACTGCTCGCCTTTTGCAGCAACGATTATCTTGGTCTCGCGCAACATCCACAGCTGATCGACGCACTGAAACAAGCTGCCGATGCCGAAGGCGTCGGCAGCGGTTCCGCACACCTTATCTGCGGCCATCGCCGCGAGCACGCTGCGCTGGAAGAAGCCCTGGCCGAATGGACTGGGCGCGAGCGCGCACTGTTGTTCTCCACGGGCTACATGGCGAACCTCGGCGTGATGCAGGCGCTGCTACAGCGCGGCGAACTGTGCGTGCAAGATAAGCTCAATCACGCCTGCCTGCTCGACGGCGCACAACTCGCCGGCGCTACCCTCAAGCGCTATCCACATGCGGATGTCGAGGCCGCTACACGTCAATTGCGCAGCAACGCCGAAGGTTCTGCGTTACTCGCTACCGACGGCGTATTCAGCATGGACGGCGATATCGCACCGCTGCGCGAGTTAGCCGAACTGTGCGCAAACGAAAGCGCCACCTTCATGGTGGATGATGCGCATGGCTTGGGCGTGCTCGGTCACGAAGGCGCTGGCAGCATTGCGGAAGCCGGACTGAGCGAGCGCGATGTGCCGATCCTGATGGCGACGTTAGGCAAAGCCGTGGGCTGCAGCGGCGCGTTTGTCGCCGGCTCCGCCGCATTGATCGATGGGTTGACGCAATTCGCACGTACTTACATCTACACCACGGCGATGCCGCCTGCCTTGGCGGCAGCCGCGCGGCGCGCTGTCGCTATCGCGCGCGAGGAGAGTTGGCGCCGGGAAAAACTCGACGGCCTGATCCAGCGCTTTCGTCGCGGTGCGATGGAGCTGGGCCTGCCGCTGATGCCCTCGCGCACCGCCATCCAGCCGTTGTTGCTGGGTGACTCACAATCCGCCCTCGATGCCTCGCGCACCTTAGAAGCACAGGGGCTGCTGGCCATTGCGATTCGCCCGCCCACAGTGCCGCAAGGCCAGGCGCGGCTACGCATCACCTTGTCCGCAATGCATGAGGAAGCGCACGTGGACCGGCTGTTGCAGGCACTCTCGTCCCTGCAGCTGACAAAGGCCTCGGTATAATTGTCTTTCGAGCTCCCTCCCTGCCTATGTCGACCCTCAACATCTCCGCCTACCGCTTCGTCAGCCTGGACGATTTGCCCACGCTGCGCGAACGCATGCTTGATCGATGCCACGCACTGGCGTTGAAGGGCACTATTTTGCTCGCGCCGGAAGGGATCAATCTTTTCCTGGCCGGCTCACGTGAAGCGATCGACACGTTCATGGCGTGGCTGCACGAGGATTCGCGTTTCGCCGATTTGCAGGCGAAGGAATCGATCTCCGACGACGTGCCGTTCAAGCGCATGCGCGTGCGCCTGAAAAAAGAAATCATCACGCTGCGCCAACCCACGATCCGCCCCGAAGGTGGACGTGCGCCATCCGTCGACGCCGCGACGCTCAAGCGCTGGCTGGATCAGGGGCACGACGACGACGGCAACGACGTGGTGCTGCTCGACACACGCAATGCCTATGAAACCGATGTAGGCATGTTCCCGCAAGCGGTCGACTACCGCATCGCCAGCTTCACGGAATTACCGATGGCGCTGGCCGCCGATCAGGCGCGCTATGCGGGCAAGACCGTCGTCTCGTACTGCACCGGCGGCATTCGCTGTGAGAAGGCCGTGTTGCACATGCAGGACGTCGGCATGAACCGCGTGTATCAGCTGGAAGGCGGCATCCTGAAATATTTCGAAGAAGTCGGCGGCGCGCACTGGCAAGGCGACTGCTTTGTATTCGACGAACGCGGCGCTGTGGACAAGACGCTCACCCCCTCATTCCCATCGCCTCCCGCGCAAGGCGATGAGGCAGAGGCCGCGAGCGCATGAGCCTGCATATCGAAGCCCACGGCAACGGCCCGATGCCGCTGGTGATGATCCACGGCTGGGCAATGCATGGCGGCGTCTTCGCACCTCTCGTCGACGCACTAGCCGAACACTGCACCATGTATTTGGTCGACTTGCCTGGGCACGGTTATTCGCGCGATTGCGATCTGCCGCTCGACCCTCTGATTTGCGCGCGCGCTATCGCCGAGGCGACACCGCCTGCCGCATGGCTCGGCTGGTCGATGGGTGGCCTGGTCGCACTGCGGGCGGCGCTGGATCTGTCGCAACATGTTCGTGGGCTGGCCATGCTGTGTGCCACCCCGCGCTTCACTAACGCCGCGGATTGGCCTTACGGTCGGGATCCCGCCATCGTGCGGCAACTCGCTACCGATCTTGAAACCGACTATCACGCGACCATCGAACGTTTTCTGGCGCTGGAAGTAATGGGCAGCCCCGATCCACGTGGCGATCTGCGAAGGCTGCGAGCCGAGGTGTTTTCGCGAGGAGAGCCGAATCTGCGCGTGCTACAGGAAGGTATCCGCCTGCTCGATGAAACCGACCTGCGCGCCGAGCTTCCGCGCCTTAAACAAGGCAACAGCTGGTGGAGCGCGGGCCGACTCGACCGACTGGTGCATCCGGATGCAATGCAGCAGTCCGCATTGGCCTGCCAAGGCGAATTCCATTTGATCGCGCATGCCGGGCACGCACCATTTCTCAGTCATGCCGATGCTGTGGCACAAGCGCTGCTGCCCTGGCTAGAGGCCAACCGATGAGCGATTTCCACGTCGACACGCGCCGCGTCCGCGCGAATTTCAGCCACGCGGCAAACAGCTACGAGCAGCACGACGCTTTGCAACGCGAAGTGCAGCAGTTGTTGCTCGAACGCCTGGATTTCTATTTGCATCAACCCGAACGCGTTGTCGATGTCGGCGCCGGCACAGGCCGCGGGACAGCGCTGCTGAAGAAGCGCTACGCAAAAGCGCAGGTGATGGCGGTGGATGCGGCGCTACCCATGCTGCGTACCGCGAAAGCGCATGCCGGGTGGCTCAAGCCATTTATGCGCGTGTGCGGTGAGGCCACCGCGCTGCCGTTGCCCGATCACAGCGTCGACGTGCTGCACTCCAATCTGTGCTTTCAGTGGATCGACGACCTGCCCGCTCTCTTCGGAGAATGCGCGCGTGTGTTGAAACCCGGCGGCATGCTGCTGTTCTCCTCCTTCGGCCCAGACACCTTGCGCGAGTTGCGTGCGGCGTGGGCATCCGTGGACGAGCATTCCCATGTCAGCCGCTTTCTGGACATGCATGACCTGGGCGACGCCATGATCAATGCCGGCTTGCGCGATCCGGTGTTGGACGTTGATCGCTACACACTTACCTACAGTGAACCGAAAGCGCTGCTGCGCGAACTGAAAGGTCTCGGCGCAACGCATGCCGATCGTGGCCGCGAACGCGGACTTACCGGCAAACATCACTTCCAGCGCATGCTCGCGGCATATGAGGCGATGCGCGTCGACGGCCGCATTCCAGCCACGTGGGAAGTGGTGACCGCCCATGCATGGGGGCCGCCGCCCGGCCAGTCACGTCGCGAAAAAGGCGGCGGCGAGATCGCCAGTTTCTCAATCGATAGCCTGCGCGGCTCGCGGCGACGTTAAGCGCTGCCACTCGTGCGCAGGCGTTCCCTTCTCTTTTACTTTCCGCCACACGCCTTGTATCGGAAACATTCCACGATGTGATCGTTGACCATGCCGGTTGCCTGCATGAAGGCGTAACAGATGGTGGTGCCGACAAAGCGGAAGCCGCGCTTTTTCAGATCCTTGCTCATCCGATCCGACACCGGCGTGCTGGCCGGTACATCGCCCTTGCCCCGCCAGCGATTCTGGATCGACTTACCATCGACAAATGACCACAGATAAGCATCGAGACTGCCCCAATCCTTGATCACCTCAAGCGCGGCCTTTGCGTTGTCGCGCGCAGCCGTAACTTTGAGGCGATTGCGGATGATGCCTGGATCGAGCAGCAATTTTTCCAGCTCGCGATCTTTCATGGCGGCTACGCGAGCGATATCGAAATCGTGGAACGCTTTTCGATAATTGTCGCGCTTGTGTAGCACCGTCCGCCACGACAGACCGGCCTGCGCGCCTTCAAGGCATAGAAACTCGAACAAAGCCTGATCGTCATGCAACGGCACGCCCCATTCGCCGTCGTGATAGGCCTGCATCAAGTCGCCATCGGCCGCCCAATGACAGCGAATGCGTGATGTCACTGCCGCTCTCCTCGATCTTCTGTGGACGAGCAGAATAACTCACGCCGCACATCGTGGTTAATGCAGGCCTTTCCCTCAGATGCTGAGACTGGAGCGATAGCGCTGACGCCAGTAATAAAGCACCAGCAAAAGCAGCAGTAATGTCGTGACGATGGCGAAGATGGTCAGGCCGAGATTCGCACTACGCAATCCATCGGCGTAGCCATCCGGCAACTGCCCATCATTGTCGTAAAAGCCTGCTGCCGCCATGCCCGTGTAGTGCATGCCACAAAGTGCCAGGCCCATCACCAGGGCACTGGCGGTCATCTGCCAGCGGCCGCGCAAGTTGAACGCAAGCCACAGCGCAATCATCGAACCGATCGTCGGAATGACCAGGGACACGGCAACGAGCTCTGTGTCGTAGCGAACGACGGCGGGCATCATCATCGCCTCGATGCCCAGGTAATGCATGCCACCCATGCCTAGTCCGATGCACGCACCCGCGCCAAGAAGCTTCAACCAGCTGAAGCGATCATTGGCAACCAGCATAAGCCCCGCCGCGCCGGCAGCGAATGCAACCAAGGCCGACAACGCAATAAGCGAAGGCGCATAGGTCACTTGCATGCCGGTGTCGCAGGCGAGCATCGCCATGAAATGCATGGTCCACATCGCGCCCACACCCATGGCGCCACCGGCCATGGCGACGGCCGCGGTCTTTTGGTGTTGGTTGGTTGCCAAGGGAATGGCGACCGCGACCTGCAAAGCCGTGAACGAACCCAGTACTGAAACGGCAAACGAAAGTAGCACTAGAAGCCAGTTGTAACTCAGTTGCATAAGCATTTCGGCTCCCCCTGTAATGAGGTCTATCAATGTGAGATTTCGAGGCTGCAGTGCGCAGCACCGGTGCTGCGGCAACTCAAATGGCGCACGAATACTTTCTTGGGCTCGATCGACGCGCCCAGCAAGCCTTCGAGATACCCGCCGTAAAACTTGCAGCCGGAGCGAACCCCGGGTGCGCACAACGGACTGTTGAGAATGTGTATGTGCACATGGTGATGTTCGATGTCGGCAAGGGCACGCAAGGCCGGCACGGCAATGCGCTTGATCGCGTCGGCCAGACCAAGCTTGGCGCCCAGTGCGTAATCGCGCTTGTAAACCCATGCGCCGGTGCGTCGTCCTGCCAGCATCAGCGATGACTCGCGCACCGCGTCGTCGACGCTGTTTTCGAGGGCTACAAGCCATGGATAGATCTGCGGATAGTCCTGCGCCAGCTTCGGCAGAATGTGCTCGACGTGGGCGACATCCGGCATCACGGCGACTAGCGGCGCTGCGGGCGGCTCGGGTTCGGGCACGAGTTCCGGCAAGGGCGAGATGCCTGCTGCCATCTTCGCCGGAATAGCGGCGATGACGGCAGCCTCACCGAATAGCCCCGCTTCAAAACTCAATACGCGGCTGTGCGTGCCCAGCATTTCCTCTAATGCAAGGCGCTGCTCTGCAGGTCCCCGCACAATCATGGACAGCCAAGCACCGCGGCTGTCATGCGTCAGCCGCTGGCGTATCAGCGAAAAACTGTTGGCGACGACAACCCGCCCAAGCTCGACGAGCAGCCCCTCTCTTCGGTCAGAGAGGACCTGTATTTCCAGCTCGACCATAAGGCCCCCCTGTTGCTCGATGCTGGGTAATCAAATTGTGAGCATTCAGGATGAGCGATTTCGAAAAATCAAAGCGTGATTGGCATCATGATTCGTCGAGCGCGAAAACAGGCACAAAATTGCATGGCGCAATTCGTGCATGAAATTTCGAAAGTCTTGCGTGATTCTGACGCAGCGACGTTCCAATACCGCCACCGTGTCGCTACCAAGGCAACGCGTCCAGATCCACGTTTCCGCCGGTAAGCACCAAACCCAGCCGTTTTCCCGCGAAATGCTCACGTTGTTTGAGGACGGCGGCAAACACTGTTGCGCTGGATACTTCAACCACAAGCTTCAATGCCTGCCACAGTTGTCGCATAGCAGTAATGGTCTCCTCGTCGCTCACTGTGATGATGTCGACATGATGAGTGCGCAGTGCGTCGAGGTTCGATTCGCCAATCAGTGCACGCAAGCCGTCGCAAATCGTATGCGGCGTGAAAGGATCGATGCGTGCGCCGTGCACCAGCGAGAGCGCGGCGTCGGCCGCGCCCTCCGGCTCCGCACCATATATGGCGAGCGTGGGGCGAATGCCATGAGCAGCGATCGAGCAGCCTGCCGATAGGCCGCCCCCACCGATCGGCGTCATCAGCGCATCCAGGCCCTCGCATTGCTGCATGAGCTCCAACACGGCCGTGCCTTGCCCGGCCATGACGCGCGTATCGGCATATGGATGCACCATGACGGCGCCGGTGGCGTGCTGTATTTCAGCCGCCTTGGCTTCGCGCGCGGCAATGGTTGGCGCGCAACGGTGCAGTATCGCGCCAGCCTGTTCGATGGCGTCGAGCTTTGCACGCACTGCCCCCTCAGGAACCACCACATGCGCAGCGATGCCGCGCGTCGCTGCGGCGATGGCGAGTGCATTGCCGTGATTGCCGGACGAATGCGTGACGACACCGCGGGCGGCCTCTTCATCGGTCAGCGACCACACGGCGTTGCAGGCGCCGCGAAATTTGAAAGCACCGCCACGCTGCAGGTTTTCGCACTTGAAGTGCAGTTGCGCGCCAACCATGGCGTCGAGTGCATCGCTGCGCATCACGGGAGTCAGCGTGGCGTGCGGCGCAATGCGTGCAGCGGCGTCACGAATATCATCGAAGCTTGGAAGCGCCGCACTCATACCGTGTCGATCTCCACGCCGCAGCGGAATAGTCTTTCTGCACCCGGCTCCAGACGAATGGCCTCCGCGCAGTCGGCACGGTTGAACGCGTCGGACATGCTTTCCATCGGCTCCAACGCTACCGAGCGACGCACGTCACGCGTTACCGTGTCTGCCGTGAAGGCGAGCAACACGCCATGTTCCTGCCAAAGCGCGACGCCCAGTCCCGACGCCGGATCGCGCAAGCGTGTGCGCGCACGTCCATCGGCATCGAGCTGCAGGTGGGCGTAACCATGATTGATCTCGACCGAGCCGATGGCTTTGGCGCGACGAAAATCCAACGCGGACGGAGCTTCGTCCAGCGGCTGATAAGCGGCGGCGCCGGGCAATGGAATGAAATCGGCATCGGTGCGCACCAGCATCGTCGCGGGGATTTGCAGCTCCCACGTATCGACGGCGCTGTCGCCGATCCTGAAATAAGGATGCCAGCCGAAGAAGCACGGCGCCGCGGTGTCGCCGACGTTACGCATGCTTGCGAGCACGGAAAGTCCTCTAGCGTCGAGCGTGTACGTCACAGCGAGATCGATCGCAAACGGATAGCCTGCGAACGCGCCCGGACGAATCGCCGAGGTCACGAACGTAATGTGTGCGCCGTCCCCATCCACATGCTGGATCGCAACGTCGAAATCCACGCCGCGCACGAAACCGTGCCGACTGGCGCGCTGCGCGCCCTCCACGCCCGGCTGCAGGTCGTGCGATTGACCGTCGAAGGTGTATCGCGCGTCGGCGATGCGGTTGGCGAACGGCACCATGATCGCGAAGCGCGAACTCGGCCGGCTCTCCAGCTCCTGGCTATCGCGATAGCCATCGGCAAGCTGGTGCACGACGCCATCCACCTGCTGCTCCAGGCCGATCAGCGCGGCGCCACGGCAAGCCAGGCGGACGGTGCGCCCGTGGTCGGCATCGGCAAGAATGAAGATATCGTGCGACCCCAGGCGCGATGGTTCGATGCTAAATGCGGTCATCGGCTTGTCCTCGCAGGAAAGACCCGCATGTTAGCCTGATCCGACTTTGCTATTCCTGTGTGGCCGCATGACTCTTGTGAACGAACCCGCCCTCGCCCCCATCCGCCTGCGTGAATATCGCCGCCCCGCGTGGACGGTTGAAACAGTCGAACTGGACGTCGACCTGGGCATCGATACCACCGAGATCACCGCACGACTCGCGCTGCGCCGCGACCCCGAGCAAACGCTCCCGCTGCGCCTGGATGGCGAAGGGCTTGAGCTGCTGGCGATCGTGCTCGATGGCCACGCGCTTGACGCAAAAAGCTATCGCTACGAGCACAGCGTGCTGGAGGTCGACGGCGCGCGCGATGGTAGCGTGCTGGAGACGCGCGTGCGCGTCCGGCCGTCCGCCAATACCGCGTTGGAAGGCTTGTACTTGTCGGGATCGCGCGAAGCTGGCTTCCTGCTGACCCAGTGCGAGGCCGAAGGGTTTCGCCATATCACCTTTTTCCCCGATCGGCCGGACGTATTGGCCCGCTATACGGTGACGTTGCGCGCCGAACGCAAACGCTTCCCTGTGCTGCTGGCCGGCGGCAATCCCGACGGTAGTGGCGAACTCCCGAATGGTCGTCACTGGGCGCGTTTTGTCGATCCGCACCCCAAGCCCAGTTATCTCTTCGCACTCGTCGCCGGCCGGCTGGAAAGCATTCAGCGCGACATCGTCACCGCCGACGGACGCACCGTAAAATTGGTGATGTGGTCCGAAGCCAACGTCATCGACCGCTGCCATTACGCACTCGATGCGCTAGAACGATCGATGCGCTGGGACGAGCGCACCTACGGGCGCAGCTATGATCTCGATGTGTTCCACGTCGTCGCCACGCACGATTTCAATATGGGTGCGATGGAGAACAAAGGCCTCAATATCTTCAACGCGAAGTATTTGCTCGCCGATCCGGACAGCAGCACCGACGAGGAATACCGCGCTGTCGAAGCCGTGGTGGCGCATGAGTATTTCCACAACTGGACCGGCAACCGCGTGACCTGCCGCGACTGGTTCCAGCTTTCGCTAAAAGAAGGCCTGACGGTTTTCCGCGAACAGCAGTTTTCCGCCGACATGAATTCGCCGTCACTGAAGCGCATCGAAGATGTCTCGCTGCTGCGTCGTGCGCAGTTCCCGGAAGATGCCGGCCCACTGGCCCATCCGGTGCGTCCCGCGGAATATCGCGAGATCAACAACTTCTACACCGCCACCGTCTACGAGAAAGGCTCGGAGCTGGTGCGCATGCTTGCCGGCCGGCTCGGTCAGGGCGGTTTCCGGCGCGGCATGGATCTGTATTTCGAACGCCATGACGGCCAAGCCGCGACCATCGAAGATTTTCTCTCAGCACTGGGCGACGCCAACGGCATCAATTTGATGCCTTACCTCGCCTGGTACGCGCAGTCGGGCACGCCGCGCTTGCACGCCAAAGGCGACTACGATGCCGCGCGCCGCGAATACACGCTTACCTTGTCGCAGCAGACGCGCGCCACCTCGGGGCAGCCCGAAAAAGTGCCGCTGCCGATACCGGTGAAGCTGTCGCTGTTCGACCGCAACGGGCATCTGCTGCCACTCCATCTTGACGATCAAGCCGTCGAAACCGAGAAAGTGGTGGTGGCCGACAAGGCCTCGCAACGGTTTATCTTCCGCAACGTCGACACGCAGCCAGTACCGTCGCTGCTACGCGGATTTTCGGCGCCAGTGGTGCTGGAACACGACTATACCCCCGCGGAATTGGCATTGCTGCTGGCGCACGATGCCGATGGCTTCAATCGCTGGGAAGCCGGCCAACAGCTGGCCACGCTGGCCTTCGATAGCTTGCACAGCGCCGGCGATTCGGTGGCATGCAAAGCGTGGAGCGATGCGCTGGCGGCTTTGTTCGAAAACCATGCAATCGACGATGCGCTGCTGGCGGATCTACTCACGCCTCCTGGCGAAATCGAGTTCGCCGATCGTCAGAGCGAGGTGGATCCGGCGAAGATCCACGCACAGCGTCAGGAACTTCAGCGTCGATTGGCCACGCGCATTGGCGCCTCGGCGTTGCTCGATCGTTATCGCACGCTGGATGCCGATACCACGCAAGCCCTCGATGCTGCCAGCCAGGCCAAGCGCCGACTGAAGCGCCGCGTGCTGGAATTGCTCGCGTTGCTGGATGCGGATCAGGCACATGCGCTTGCCGCGCGGCAATATGAAACGGCACCGGGCATGACGGATCGTCTGGCCGCACTAGGTGTTTTGGTGCGAGATCGCGCACCACAGGCCCAGGCCGCGCTAGCGGACTTCCGCCAACGCTATGCGGACAACCCGCTGGCGCTTGATAAATGGTTCGCGGTGCAAGCACAGGTGCCGGGCGAACCGGCGCTGGCCGCGGTGATGGCACTGGAAAGCGATTCGGCATTCACGTTGAAAAATCCGAATCGCGCGCGTGCCCTGCTTGGTGCTTTCGCCAGCAGCAACCCCAGCGGCTTCCATCGCGCGGATGGCGCGGGTTACCGCCTATTCGCAGAACGGCTTGCACAACTGGATGCGCTAAACCCGCAGATCGCGGCGCGCCTGGCAACGGCGTTCAATGGATGGCAGCGACTGGAACCGGTTCGCCGCGAGGCCGCTCGTGCGGCACTGGATGGCCTGGCTCAGCGGCAAGGCTTGTCACGCAACCTGGGTGAAATCGTCGGTAACGTGCTGCAGCACTGATCGCCTTTGAAGCTGGCGGCGGCCTTGAAGGGCCGCCGTCGCTGGGCGGTGCTGAAAGCGGCTCAGGCCGGAAGATGGTCCAGCTCATCGAGCAAATGAGTCATACGCGACTCCAGCCGCGGACGCAGTTGTTGCTGTTGTGCTGGCTCGCGCTCAACCAGATGATCCATCGCCATTTCAATGCGACCGATCTCGATCATCAGGTCATGCCGCAAGTAAACCGGTGCGAATTCGTTACTGGTATCCATGACACGTCCTCGTCTTTTGCCTGCACCGAGGTGTTGCAACAGGCGTGCCAGCTTGTGATGTAGTTCACACAACATTTCTGCTCTCAATCACGCTGTGACCTTTTGTGTCAGCAGCTGCCATTTACCGGCATATTTTTGCGTTTCAGTCACCCAATGTTCACGCGTTTAGGGCGATGATTCGTCCACGCCAAGGGGGTGCAGCGACAAGCCGCGCACGCCTGCGAATGTTTCAGTTTCTGGCGCCCGGCAATACGGTCATCCTGGATTCCCCCTGTTCCTGAGACCGCCGGGCGCCAGATCTCTCTTAAGAGATCGCAAAAATAACGACGGCGCCCCGAGGGGCGCCGTCTTGCTTCCTGTCCCGGTACGCAAAAGGACCCCTGTCGTCCTTCCTCAGCGCGCGAATCGCGCGGCATCTGCCCGTGAGAGTGCGATGATTTCTTAAGCAGGAAACATGCCATATTTGCGTAGGGGATGCCCTTCAACCCCGGGCGCATTACCATAAGCCTTTGTCTCTAAGTGATTTTGCCCATTCCGATGCTCCATCCCAGCTCCTACGACGTGATCGTGATCGGCGGCGGCCACGCCGGCACCGAGGCTGCTTTGGCCGCGGCGCGCTGTGGTGCGCGCACGCTGTTGCTAAGCCATAACATCGAGACGATTGGCCAGATGAGCTGCAATCCGGCCATCGGCGGCATCGGTAAAGGCCATTTGGTGAAGGAAATCGACGCCCTGGGCGGCGCGATGGCTCATGCAGCTGATCGCGCTGGCATCCAATGGCGCACGCTGAATGCGTCCAAGGGGCCAGCGGTGCGCGCCACGCGGTGCCAGGCCGACCGGGCGCTTTACAAGGCGGCGATCCGCCGGATGGTGGAGACCCAGCCCAATCTGGACCTGTTCCAGCAGGCCGTTGACGATTTGCTGATCGAGAATGGTCGCGTCACCGGCGTAGTGACGCAAATGGGCGTTTCTTTCCGTGCCAGGTCCATTGTGCTCACGGCGGGCACTTTTTTGGCCGGCAAGATCCATATCGGACCGGCGCAATACGCCGGTGGACGCGCGGGCGACCCGCCGGCCACCACGCTAGCCCAGCGCCTACGCGAGCTGCCGGTGGCGGCCGATCGCCTGAAAACCGGCACCCCGCCGCGCATCGACCTGCGCAGCATCGATTTCAGCGGCCTGGACGAGCAACCGGGCGACGACCCGGCGCCGGTGTTTTCCTACCTCGGCTCGCGCGCGGACCATCCGCGCCAGATCAGCTGCTGGATCACCCAGACCAGCGAGCGCACCCACGAGATCATCCGTGGCGCCCTGGACCGCTCGCCGCTCTACACCGGCCAGATCGAAGGCATCGGCCCGCGCTACTGCCCCTCGATCGAGGACAAGGTGGTGCGTTTCGCCGACAAAGCCTCACACCAGATCTTCATCGAGCCCGAAGGGCTGGATAGCTTCGAGATCTATCCCAACGGCATTTCCACCTCGCTGCCCTTTGATGTGCAGCTGGATCTGGTGCATTCGATCAAGGGTTTCGAGCGCGCGCACATCACGCGGCCGGGCTACGCCATCGAATACGACTATTTCGACCCGCGCGGCCTGCACCCGTGGCTGGAAACCAAGTCCATCCCGGGCCTGTACTTCGCCGGCCAGATCAACGGCACCACCGGCTATGAAGAGGCCGCCGCGCAGGGCCTGATCGCCGGCCTGAACGCTGCCCTGGCGGTGCAAGGCAAGGCACCCTGGTATCCGCGCCGCGACGAGGCCTATATCGGTGTGCTGATCGACGACCTGACCAGCAACGGCACGATCGAGCCCTACCGCATGTTTACCTCGCGCGCGGAGTACCGCCTGCATTTGCGCGAAGACAACGCCGACCTGCGCCTGACGGAAACCGGCCACGCGCTGGGCGTCGTCTCGCAGGCGCGCTTCGACGCGTTGCGCAGCAAGCGCGAGGCAGTCGAGCAAGAAATTCAACGCCTCGGCGCGCTATGGGCCGCGCCCAACAACGCGCTTGGCGCAGCCATCGAACGCCAGCTCGGCATCGCGGTGAGCCGCGAAACCAACGCGCTGGACTTGCTGCGTCGCCCCGAACTCGATTACGTCAAGCTGACATCGGTGACCGAACTCGGTCCGGCGGTGGAGCGCGAGGACGTGGCCGCCCAGGTTGAGGTGCAAACCAAATATTCCGGCTACCTCGAGCGCCAGCGCGAGGAAATCGAGCGCCAACGGCGCCACGAGAACACCGCCATTCCGCAGACCTTCGATTACGACAAGGTGCGAGGCCTTTCCGCCGAGGTGCTGCTGAAGCTCAAGCGCAGCCTCCCTGCCACCATCGGCCAGGCCGCACGCATCAGCGGGGTAACACCCGCAGCGATTTCGCTGCTGCTGGTCCATCTGAAGCGGCGCGACGCGGCCTGACTAGCTGCACGTCCAATCGATCGCAGGTGCATGGCATCATGCACGCCTGCTTATCGAGGAATACGCGATGGAAGTCTGGATCGGTCGACAAGGCGAGCGCCACGGCCCGTATCAGGAAGAACAGGTCCGCGAATGGCTGGGCAACGGCCAGCTTAGCCGCGATGACCTGGGCTGGTATGACGGCCTTGCAGACTGGCAACCCTTGTCGGTGCTTTTCGCCGATGCGCTGGCCAAAGCTCCGCCACCCTTCGCGCCCACCGCAAGCACGGCGCCCGCACCCTCGACGTTTGCGCCCACTCGCACCATCAGTTACGCCGGCTTCTGGAAGCGCGTGCTGGCCTACCTCATCGATGCGTTCGTGCTGTACTTCCCGTTTGCGCTGCTGGAAATTCCTTTCGGCATGCGCGCTGCCTACGACACGCTGAACGGGAAAGTGCTGGCTGCCGGAACGGATATGCAGGCGGCGCTTACCGCGTATCAGCATTTCTACGTAGAGCAATGGCCTTACTTCCTGACCACGCTGGTTGTGGGCTGGCTGTATTTCGCTGCTTGCGAAAGCTCGGCATGGCAAGCCTCGGTCGGCAAGCTTGCGCTTGGCATGCGCGTTACCGATCTGAACGGCGCACGCATCAGCTTTGCGCGCGCACTGGGACGCTACGGCGGCAAGCTCATCAGCGCCTTCATCTTTTGCATTGGTTTTTTGCTGGTGGCATTTACGCAGCGCAAACAAGGCTTGCATGACATGCTTGCCAGCACCCTGGTGCTCAATGGTCGCGCCAGCGACGTAAACCGCAACACCAGAGCACCAACGCAAAACGACAAAGCGTCGTTCAACGCCTGATCGGATACGCATAAATAGATGGCGCCGGAGCGATCCGGCGCCATTTTTCTGCCATTCCGGCGCGTCTTGCTATCATCAATCCTTTCTTCACCGCATGCTGGCGACATCAGCCGGCGCAAGGAATTGTCGCTTCACATGCTCAGCATCGAACAACGCATTGCCCAGGACATCGCCGCCAAGCCGGACCAAGTACGCGCTGCGGTGGAACTTCTCGATGGTGGCGCTACGGTGCCGTTCATCGCGCGCTACCGCAAAGAGGCCACCGGCGGCCTCGACGACACGCAATTGCGCATGTTGGAAGAGCGCCTGCGCTATCTGCGCGAGTTGGAAGAACGCCGCGAGGCGATCCTCGCCAGCATCGAGGAACAGGGCAAGCTTAGCGATGCGCTGAAAGGCGACATTCTCGCTGCCGACACCAAGGCGCGATTGGAAGATCTGTACCTGCCCTACAAACCCAAGCGTCGCACTAAAGCGCAGATTGCGCGCGAAGCGGGGCTGGAGCCGCTCGCTGTCGGCCTTCGCAACGATCCAACGCAATCACCGGAAGCCGCGGCCGAATCCTATATCGACGCCGAAAAAGGTGTGCCCGATACGCGCACGGCGCTCGACGGCGCACGCGCCATCTTGATGGAAAGCATTGCCGAAGACGCGCAACTGCTCGGCGAATTGCGCGACTGGCTGTGGGAGAAAGGCCAGATCCGCGCCAAGGTGGTCGAAGGCAAGGAAAACGAAGGCGCGAAATTCCGCGACTACTTCGACCACATGGAAGCGATCGGCAAGATCCCCTCACACCGCCTGCTTGCCTTGATGCGTGCTCGCAACGAAGGCGTGATCGAACTGGAACTGCTGCCGTCGGTGGAAGCCGAACAAGGCCATCAAGAAGGCGAAGGTCGCGTGGCCGCGCACGCGGGCATCCTCGATCGCGGCCGCGCCGCTGATACATGGTTGCGCGAAACGGTGCGCATGACCTGGCGTGTGAAACTGCATCTGCATCTCACGCTGGATCTGTTCGGCCGCGTGCGCGAAGGTGCCGAGGACGAAGCGATTCGCGTGTTCGGCGACAACCTCAAGGATCTGATGCTGGCGGCACCCGCTGGCGCGAAAACCGTGATGGGTCTCGACCCGGGCATCCGCACGGGCGTCAAAGTTGCCGTGGTCGACGCCACCGGCAAGCTGCTCGCCACCGATACGGTTTATCCGCACGAACCGCGCAACCAGTGGGATCAATCGCTCGCTCGTCTCGCCGTGTTGAGCAACCAACATGGCGTGAATCTTATTGCCATCGGCAACGGCACCGCCTCACGCGAAACCGATAAGCTCGCCGGCGAACTCATCAAGAAACACGCCGAGCTCAAGCTTTCCAAGATCGTAGTGAGCGAAGCGGGCGCATCGGTATATTCCGCCTCCGAAACCGCGGCCAAGGAATTCCCCGATCTCGATGTGAGTCTGCGCGGCGCCGTTTCGATTGCGCGTCGTTTGCAGGACCCACTCGCCGAACTGGTGAAGATCGAACCCAAAGCGATCGGCGTTGGCCAATATCAGCATGACGTGAACCAGGTGAAGCTGGCGCGCGCGCTGGATGCCAAAGTGGAAGACTGCGTAAATGCCGTCGGCGTCGATGTGAACACCGCTTCGGCCGCGTTGCTTTCGCGCGTTGCCGGTCTCTCCCCAAGCGTGGCTGAGAACGTGGTGAAGCATCGCGATGCAAACGGCCCCTTCGCCAATCGCAAGGCATTACTCAAAGTGCCGCGCTTGGGTGACAAGGCGTTTGAGCAATGCGCGGGCTTTTTGCGCGTGCCCAATGGCGACAATCCACTGGACACCAGCGCCGTGCATCCGGAAGCCTATCCGGTGATCGAACGCATCATTGCGCAATGCGGTCGCGAGGTGAAAAGCATCATCGGCGACACGGGTTTCCTGCGCGGCTTGAAGCCAGAGCAATATACCGATGAGCGCTTCGGTGTGCCGACCGTGCGCGACATTCTCAAAGAGCTGGAAAAGCCCGGCCGCGATCCACGCCCCGAATTCGTCGCACCGAGCTTCGCCGAAGGCGTGGAGGATCTGAAAGATCTCAAGCCCGGCATGATCCTCGAGGGCCGCGTCACCAACGTCGCCGCATTCGGTGCCTTCGTCGATATCGGCGTGCATCAGGATGGCTTGGTGCACGTCTCGGCGCTATCGCACACCTTCGTGAAGGATCCCCGCGATGCGGTGAAGGCCGGCGACATCGTCAAGGTCAAGGTGATGGAAGTGGATCTTCCGCGCCAACGCATAGGCCTTTCCATGCGCCTGGATGACGAACCGGGACAAGCACGCGGCGGCCGACCCGCAGCCGGCGCGAACGATTCGCGCGGGGGCTCTCGCGACAACCGAGGCGCGCGTCCAGGCAGTGCCAACGCACCAAAACCTTCTGCAGCGCCGTCCAACAGCGCGTTCGCCGATGCGCTGACACGCGCCTTAAAGCGCTGATTTACCGTGAATCAGGCGCCTGGGGCGCCTGATTCCTGCTCCAGGGGATCGACTAAGCATTTCGCCTCGCGCACTCAATTTCCTGCGATGCATCCGCTTGCTTGCAGCGCAGCATGCGCTGACGTATGGCATGCATTAACGTAACTTCCCTATAACAAACGCAGGAGCAGGAACCTATGTTTCACCCGCGCAAGATTGCTGGCGCCGTTGCGCTGGCCCTCGGACTGGTCGGCGCCGCACACGCCACGGGTAATCCGACACCGACTTTCAGCAACGTCATCGCGTTCGGCGACAGCCTGAGCGACGCGGGCAACCTTTCGCTGTCCATCGACCCGAGCTTTCAGCCGCCGCAGGAGTTCACCACCAATCCCGGCGCTGTGGTCGTGCAGAACGTGGCGGCTGCGCTTGGGCACCCCCTGACCGCGTCGGCCGCCGGTGGTAACGACTACGCCTGGGGCGGGGCCGGCATCTACAACAACTCGCCTGGCACACCGGCCGGCGTGCCCCTGATCAGCACCCAGATCAACACCTATCTGGCCAGCCATCCCACGCTGGATCCGCATGTGCTGTACACCATGTGGGGCGGCGCTAACGACATTTTCTACGCCACCACCACGCCGGCTACCGCGCAGACGCAGATCGTCGCGGCCGCACAGGAAGAAGTGAAGCTGCTCCGCGAAATGCAGGCCGCCGGCGCGAAAAATATTCTAGTGTTCAACCTGCCCAATATCGGCGTGACGCCTGATGCCACTGAAGCTGGTGCCTCCGCAGCGTCTTCGCTGACCACGCTAAGCGTGATCTATAACGGTCAGCTCAATGCAGGCATTGGCCAGTTGAACAAGGGCATCATCCCGGTCAACGCGTTTGTTCTGTTGAATCAGGTCATCGCTAATCCGCGCGCTTACGGCTTTGCCAATGTCTCGACGCCCGCCTGCGGCGTAGGCTCCGATTCCGTGCTGTGCGGTCCGCAGGGTTCCGGCTTGCCGTACACCTACGCGCCGGGCACGAATTACAGCTATCTGTTCGCCGATGGCGTGCATCCCACCACGGGCGCAGACAAAATGCTCGCGCAAGTTGTGCTGTCGGAATTGGCCGCACCCCAGCAGATTTCGCTGCTGCAGGAAGCACCGCTCGCCGCCGCTACCACGCAAACCGCCGCCGTGCGCAATCAGATGATGGCCGATAATTTTGGCGCCGACACGCGCGCCTTTGCCAACATCAACTACTCCAACCAGCAGTTCGACCAGAGCGCTGGCGCACCGAAGACCACCAGCAACAATGTCGACTTGACCTTGGGTGCTGACGTTCGCGCCTCCGACACTATTTCAGCGGGCGTTGCACTGGGCATCGGCGAGCACTACGCCGATGTCAGCGGCGGTGGCGGCTACGATCTGCAAGCGCTTACCGGCTTGGGTTACCTGACGTGGCATTCGGGCGGCGCATATGTCGGTACGTACGGTGACTTTGGCCAGGCCAGCTACACCAATATCGATCGCCAATTCCAAGTCGGTAACTACACCACCCGCGAAAGCGGCAAAACCGATGGCTCGTACCTGGGCATTGGCCTGCATGGCGGCTACTGGTTCGACGTGGGCAGTTTGAAGACCGGGCCGTTCGCAAACTTCGAATACCAGAACATCCGGATCAACGGTTACAGCGAAAACGGCAACGACGCTACGGCCATGTGGTTCGGTCGCCAGGAACGCAATGCATTGATCAGCACCTTGGGCTGGCGCTTGCAGGGTCATTGGCAGTTCCATGATATGGACCTGTCGCCGTATGCCGAACTGGGCTGGAACCATGACAGCCGCGCAAGCACCGATATGGTAACGGCGGGCCTGAACAGCATGAACGGCAGTTTTGAAATGGCCGGCTTTACGCCCGATCAGAATTGGGGCTCGGCCAATGT
Organism: Vulcanimicrobiota bacterium; assembly: GCA_903970555.1. Taxonomy (GTDB): domain Bacteria; phylum Pseudomonadota; class Gammaproteobacteria; order Xanthomonadales; family Rhodanobacteraceae; genus Dyella_B. The sequence goes on along the minus strand of CAJCJD010000026.1, from coordinate 6,695 downwards.
CGGCGTGATCGCGCAGCTCACTTCCAATGTCTCAGGCTGGGTCAGCTACAACGGTCACTTCGCCGATAACAGCCAGCGCTACAACAGCATCAACCTGGGCGTGAAGTTCGGCTTCTAAGCCGGCTTCACCGCCAACAAAAAAGCCGTCCGCAATGCGGACGGCTTTTTTTATGCTGCGAGATAGCGCGAAAGGCTTACTTGCCCTTGCCACCCGTCGCCAGGTTCAAGATATCGCTGGCTTGCTTCTGCAGGGCTGTCGCATCGCCGTCGCTCAAGGTGTCCGAGCTGCCACCGGCCTCATGCGTCTTCAGCATCAGCGAACCATCATCACCCCAACCGGCGGTATCCACCGACGAAGGCCTGGCCGTCTGGCTGGACTTCTTCTGCTGCTGCACCACCCACGGCTTGCCATCTTTGTAAGCGTAGTCGGTGCTGGTGAAACCCTTGTCGCCGTAGTCGACCAGTTCGCGAATGAACTTCACTTGGCCGCCATCACGGAACACCTGCCAGGCGCGCGACGCATTCGGATCGAGCTTGGTGCCGCTCGAACGCTTCATGCCGCCGATTTGCTTCTGCACGCCCTGGAAGGCGACGAGCATCTTCTCAGCGGGCGTCTGCTCAGGCGCAAGCTCCACGGTGAGGTTGCTGGTGGGATGACCCTGCGTCAGCACCGGCACCTGCAGCGGCATCGTGTAGTGGCGATCGCCATCGGTCAACGTGACCTGCACGATGTACATATCGTTCGGCACAACGTTCGTCGGGCTGAAATCCAGCTCGAACTGCTGCGGGAACGTCGTAGCCGGCGCAATGGTCTTGGTTGCCAACGGGGCAGAACCCTGCGACGTCACATCGACCAGGCTGATATCAAGCTTGTCCTGAGCGGACGGCTTGATGTCACCGCGAAGGGTGACCGTGCCGGTAACGCTCGAAGCAGGACCGGTGGCGGCGGGTGTCGTCGCAGCGGTACTGCTCGCCGCCGGAGCCGACGACGGACTAGAAGAATTACTGCAGCCGGCCAGTGCTACCGCTGCCACTGTCATCAGCGACCAAACAACGCTGCGCATGGATGAAACCTCAGGTTTGGATCGATTCGAACGCGTAGCTTAGTGACGCAATTGCGCCGCAAGCATCCGCGGGGGAGCCCCAGAGAATAGCCCAAAGTCACGGGGTGGAAAAGTCAACCGGCAAAAAGCTCCATTCGCCGGCGTATGTAACTGTCTGATTCGTAGGACTTCATTAAGCAGCCCCGCCTCCGTCGCATCCGTTTAGCAGTGACAGAGAAGCCTTTGGCAACCACTTGCGGGCGGTTTGGGTGGCTACCGCAGTTTCTTGCCTTGTTCAGGTACTTACGTGTCAACCCCGGTTGAACTGACGCGTTTATGCGGCCGAGGACGACTGAAATGTGCCGTAATTCGTAACTTAATGCGGCGCAGCACGGCAATGTGATGCGATCAGCGCCCACGTAATCCTTGATGTACCAAGAAAAATAAAGCAGCCGGCAAGAATTTTCCGGCCAAGCGTCAGAAATCACTGCGGAAATTTGCGATGAATCTGCAAGCCAATACGACTCCCGAAACCTCCTCGACTTTCTCCGATCGCATCAAATTGCTGATCCAGCGAGTCGGCAGCGTCACCGAAATCGCGCGCATGTGCGGCTTCTCGGAGGGGGTCGTGCGCAGCTGGCGCGACGGCAATACCGATCCCTCCCGCGCGCGCTGCGTAACCTTGGCCAAGACCCTGGGCATTTCTTTGGTTTGGTTGGTCGCAGGCGAAGGCTCGATGCAGATCGATCCGAACGCCCTGGTTCTCAACGACAACAACGGCAACAGTGCTGAAGCCCTCTCGCCACAGCGCCATCGCGCCAAGCTGCGCACCGCTGGCGAAACGATGGAAGCCAATGGCGTTGCGATGGATGCGCAGCGGCTCAACACCGCTCTGCGAATCTTGCAGTCGGAGCTGGATCTGGCCGACAGCCGCCTGACTCTGGCCGAAAATTCGGACATGCTGGCTGAGCTTTACGACATCCTCGGCCCGGGCGGTAACGACGTCGACGCCTCGGCGATGGTGGCGTTCAACCATCGCCTTGCCGAACGCTTGAAAGGCGGTCGTGCTGTGAGTCGCATGACATCCTAAGCGTTCGATGCGATTGGCAATAAAAAAGCAGCCTCGCGGCTGCTTTTTTTGTGGCCTGACGAAGCGCCCCTTACAAACGCGCAATATCCGCAATGGCCGTGAACTGCGCCTTGAGACGCCCCAGCAAAGCCAGACGGTTGGCGCGCACGGCAGGGTTGTCCGCATTCACCAACACATTGTCGAAAAACGCATCGACGGGTGCCTGCAATTGGGAGAGCCGCGCCAGAACCGCCGTGTAGTCGCTGTAGCGCAACGCGGCGGTGTTGTCGGCCTGCGCAGCCTCCAGGGCCTGGGCCAATGCGCGCTCGGCGTCCGCCTCGAAGTGCGCGGGATCGACGTGAGTTCCAATGCTTTGTGCACCATGTTCTTCCTGCTGTTTGCGCAGGATATTGGCGACGCGCTTGTTGGCACTGGCGAGACTCGCCGCTTCCGGGCGGCGCCCAAACTCGGCTACGGCACGCAGACGCCGATCGAAATCGACAAGGCTTGCGGGCGCAACGGCGAGTACGGCTTCAAACTGCTCCGGAGAGAACCCTTGTTCGGCGTAGTAACCGCGCAAGCGATCAAGCACGAAATCATTGAGTTCTGTCGCGAGCGTCACGCGCCGCGGGCCAACATCCAGCGCAGGTGTCTTACCGTCCTTGCCCGCCTTCAGTCCGGCAGCGAGCGCGGCTTCAGGCAGCAATTCCAGCGCTTCGATAAAAAGCGCCTTATGGTCGAGATCGAGTTTGCCTTCGATCAAGGTACGCGCAAGGCCCAGCGCAGCGCGACGAAGCGCAAAAGGATCTTTATTGCCGCTCGGCTTCAACCCCACGGCGAAGATGCCGACCAGCGTGTCGACGCGCTCGGCCACGGCAAGCACTTGGCCCACTTTGCCGGAGGCGATCGTGTCGCCCGCAAAGCGCGGTTTGTAGACGCTATCCAGCGCATCGGCGACTTCGGGCGCTTCGTTATTGTGTTGTGCGTAGTAGCGCCCCATCACGCCTTGCAGCTCGGGGAATTCGCCGACCATGCGCGTCAGCAAGTCGCATTTGGCGAGGCTGGCGGCACGCGTGGCTTGACCCGCGTCGACGCCGACACGGTTGGCAATGATGCGCGCCAGTTCGGCCACGCGCACGCTCTTGTCCCACAGGCTGCCGAGCGATTGCTGGTAGGTGACGCTCTTCAACGCTTCCTGGTAACTGGCAAGCGGGGTTTTCAGATCCTCGTCCCAGAAGAACTTCGCGTCGGCGAAGCGCGGACGAATGACGCGCTCGTAGCCTTTGCGAATTTCATTCGGCTGCTTGCTGTCGATATTGGCGACGCCGATGAAGTGTTCGGTGAGCTTGCTTTGCGCATCGAACACGGGCACGAACTTCTGGTTCGCTTCCATCGTGGTGACCAGGGCTTCGGGCGGCACGCTGAGGAATTCGCTCTCGAAGGTGCAAGCGATAGCCACCGGCCATTCGGTGAGATTGGCAATTTCGTCCAGCAGCGCATCGTCAAGGCGCGGCATGCCGGTGGTCTGCAGCGCCACGCGCGAAACTTCCTCGCGAATACGCTGACGGCGCTCTGCCGGATCGGCCAGTACCTTGGCCGCGCGCATCGCATCCAGCCAGCCATCCGCATCGGACACATGCACCGGATTGGGATGCATGAAGCGATGACCACGCGATTTGCGTCCGCTTTTCAGGCCGAGTATTTCACCGTCGACGATGTCTGCGCCGTGCAGGATCACCAGCCAGTGCGCGGGGCGCACGAAGGTGTAGTCGTGATCGGCCCAACGCATCGGCTTGGGGATCGGCAGGCCCTTGAGTGCTTCGTCGACGATATCAGGCAGCAGCGACGCAACCGGCTGGCCGGGCTTCACTGTGCGGAATACGAACCACGCGCCCTTGTCGGTTTCCAGCTTTTCCAGCTGTTCGACGCTGACGCCGCACGATTGCGCAAAACCGAGCAAAGCCTTGCCCGGATTGCCATCGGCGTCCATGGCCGCGTTCACGGCGGGGCCACGACGTTCCAGAGACTGCTCCGGCTGAGCCTTTGCCACCTGCGGGATATGGACGGCCAAACGTCGGGGCGTTACATACAGCTTTGCCTGATCGAGCGCCGCATCGATGCCGCGCTTGCTGAGCCCGTCGCTGATGCCACGCAGAAACGATGCGCCCAGTTCATCCAGCGCTTTCGGCGGCAGCTCTTCCGTGCCTAGCTCGATAAGCAATGACTTGGCGGCACTCATGCGGCCTGCTCCTTGTTTTTATGCTTTAAGCCTGGAAAACCAAGCTTTTCACGCTGTGCCACGTATGTTTCGGCCACGCCGCGAGACAAAGTGCGTACTCGCAAAATGTAGCGTTGACGCTCCGTCACGCTGATTGCGCGACGCGCATCGAGCAGGTTGAAGGTGTGGCTGGCTTTCATCACCTGCTCGTAAGCCGGCAACGGCAAACCAGCGGCGATCAGCTTGTTGGCTTCGCCCTCGCAGACGTCGAACCAGCGCAGCAACTCGGCCACATTGGCGTGCTCGAAGTTGTAGGTACTCTGCTCCACTTCGTTCTGGTGGAACACGTCGCCGTAGGTGACTTTGCCGTGCGGGCCTTCCGTCCAGATCAGGTCGTAGACGTTGTCCACGTTCTGCAGGTACATGGTCAGCCGTTCCAGGCCGTAGGTGATCTCGCCGGTAACCGGCCTGCATTCCAAGCCGCCGGCCTGCTGGAAATAGGTGAACTGAGTGACTTCCATGCCGTTGAGCCAGACTTCCCAGCCCAAGCCCCAAGCGCCTAGCGTGGGCGATTCCCAGTTGTCCTCCACGAAACGCAGATCGTGCACCTGAGGATCGAGGCCGAGCTCCTTCAACGAACCGATGTACAGGTCCAGGATGTTCTCGGGGTTGGGCTTCATCACGACCTGGTATTGGTAGTAATGCTGCAGGCGATTCGGGTTCTCGCCGTAGCGACCGTCAGTGGGGCGCCGCGAGGGCTGCACGTAGGCGGCGGCCCAAGGCTCGGGACCCAATGCACGCAAAAAGGTGGCGGGGTGGAAGGTGCCTGCGCCGACCTCGGTGTCGAGGGGTTGCAGCAGCACGCAACCCTGCGCCGCCCAGTAGCGGTTGAGGGTCTGGATCACATCCTGGAAAGTAGGTGCGGACATCGCTTTCCGTAACCGTGTGTAAAGCGCGGTAGTATAGCCGCAGCGCATCTTCCCGCTGTTTTTCGCGGTAATCGATGCCCATTAGGGTCCCAAGCAGATGGCAGCCACTCCACAAATCGCCTCCTTACTCGGCCGACGCGGCCGGCTGGCCTTGGATGACGTGCTGGCCGCCTTGGTGGTCGATGGCCACTTGTCCGCTGACGATGCCAAGCAGTTGCGGATGGGGCGTCGCGCCGGGGGCAGTTCGATCGAGCTCAATCCCCTTGTGGTGATCGCCAATGCCAAGTTCGTCAATCAACGCGATCCGGGGCGGCCGCTTAGCCTGGAAGGATTGACCGAATGGCTGGCCGGACAGGCCGACCTGCCCTATCTGAAAATCGACCCGATGAAGATCAACGTGGCCGCGGTGACGCAGGTGGTCAGCCACGCCTACGCCCAACGCCACCGCATTCTGCCGGTGGCGGTGACTACCGGCGAAGTGACATTCGCCACGGCTGAGCCTTTCGACAACACATGGGCGAAAGACCTGGCCCAGATGCTGCGCAGGGATGTGCATCGCGTCGTGTGCAGTCCGATCGACATCAATCGCTATCTGCAAGAATTCTACGGTGTCCAGCGTTCGATCCAGCTGGCGAAAGATGCCAAGAGCCAGAGCGGCTACGATCCGTCGGCGATCCTCAACTTCGAGCAGCTGCTGGAACTCGGGAAAGCCGGCGAAGTGGGCGCGGACGATCGGCACGTCGTGCACATCGTGGACTGGCTGCTGCAATACGCGTTTGAACAGCGCGCATCGGATATCCACCTGGAACCACGCCGCGAAGCAGGTCGCATGCGTTTTCGCATCGACGGCGTGATGCACAAAGTATTCGAGTTGCCGCCGCCGGTGATGACGGCCGTGACCTCGCGCATCAAGATCCTTGCGCGCATGGACGTGGCAGAGAAGCGGCGTCCGCAGGATGGTCGCATCAAGACGCGCTCATCTTCAGGACGCGAAGTGGAATTGCGTATCTCCAGCATGCCTACCGCGTTCGGCGAAAAGCTGGTGATGCGTATTTTCGACCCGGACATCGTGGCGAAGGATTTTTCGCAACTCGGTTTTTCGCCGTCGGAAGGTACCTTGTGGCGCAGCATGGTGGAGCGTCCGCATGGCATCGTGCTGGTGACGGGCCCTACGGGCTCGGGCAAAACCACGACGCTTTATTCGACGCTCAAACACTTGGCGACACCTGACATCAATGTGTGCACGGTCGAAGATCCCATCGAAATGGTCTCGCCCGAACTTAACCAGATGCAGGTACAGAGCTCGATCGACCTGGATTTCGCAGCCGGTGTGCGTACGCTGCTGCGACAAGATCCGGACATCATCATGGTCGGCGAAATTCGCGATCTGGAAACGGCGCAAATGGCGGTGCAGGCGTCGCTGACTGGGCATCTCG
>CAJCJD010000025.1 GCA_903970555.1 Vulcanimicrobiota bacterium | reverse complement strand
CCCGCTGAAAGCATCGGGGCGCACACAGGTGCTGCTGTTTTGCACCTCGTAGATCATCGTTCCCTCGGCTGTATCGAACCCCCTGGGCGCGCCATGAACCGTGATGGTGATCTCGTAGCGCTGTTTGGCGTTGGGGTTGGGTTTGATGTCGGGAGTCTTCATGGTCGAGGCGCCACATCCAGAGGTGATCAGGACCAGAGAAAAAAGCAGCACGGCGGTCACGCGGCTAAGCATGGAATTCCTGCCTCGATGGAGAGTCTTGATGACGGGCGCGGCTAGAGCGCGCGCCTGGAAACAGCTGGATAGTTCACAGCTCGGGGAAGTGTTGGCCATGCTTCGGTCATGCATCGGCGGTGCTCAATGCTCCGTTCGGTTTGAGTCTAACGCCAACTCCAGCGATCCACCTTTCCCAAGGGACCGGTTTTATTTACAAAAACGAAATGAAGTAAACCGGCCTCCTTTTTCGCCACCGTTATTTTTTTATCGCTGGTATGACTCAGGGTGATCAGCCAACCACTTCGCTACTTGCGGCATATCGCGCGACACAGTCTGTTGTGCCAATGTCTTGCCGTCATGGTAGTGCCCGACTGGGCTTGCGCCCGCTAGCAACAAACGTAAGACGATCGTATCGGTCCAACTCCCAAAGATCACGCTTTCCCCATCGTTGGATTTGATAGTGGCATCAGCTCCCTTTGCCAACAAAAAATTGAGCAGCTGTAGATTCTCAATTCCGTATAGCGGGGTACGGCCCAAGCTATCGCGATGATTGGGGTTCGCGCCGTGCGCCAACAAACGCTTGGCGGTTCGAAGTTGCGCGTCTTCGTTCCCATTGCAGCTATATGTAGCGACAAGTTCGCTAAGCGCTGTACGACTTTGCCCTTCACCGGCATAAGCTCTAGGCCTCGGATGCTGTGAGGCGTCGACATCGACACCCGCAGCGGCTACCGCATCGACCAATTCCGGCGAGCAGCCTGCTGCGTTCATGGCAAACGATTCAGCCGCATTATTTTTACCCCAACGGACAATCCAGCCGGCCTTAGCCAGATAACGAAACACCTCTGCATGTCCGCGAAAAATTGCCGCCTGCGCCATTAAGATGCCGCCCGGCTCAAGGTCGGGCGTGCCGTCTATTGGCGATGGATCGCCGGAGACGAGAAGATTCAGCGGTGCGCCGTGATCGATCAGTGCCAGCACAGTGGCTTGGTCAGCCGCCCCCCTTTCGGCAGCGACAGCAAGTTCGGCCGCCTGCATTGAATGGAAATCGAACTTCTGGTCGACCAACCACGGAATAAGCGCGGTCGTGCCGTTTACCCAGCGTGCCGTGCCCGCCACGCGGTCGATCGAGTCTTCCAGGTCTCGTACCGACTGCGGCATGCCCGCCTCGGTCCCCACGTAGTCGACGACCTTCTTTTGACGGCCACCTATTTCCAGCGTGATGATTTGCGTGGGATTGTCTGTCACGCGCGCCTCATAGCGATCTTGCAAGCCCCAGAACCCAACACGCTGGAATTGTGCGAGCAAGTCTGCAACTGATTGCGGAAGCACGCGGTCCTGATGTGTCCCAGGTACGAGCACACCCTTGGACTGAGCGAATTGGCGATGTATCGCATCGACATCGCTGACTGGCGATATGTCCGTGGTGAAGCGAACCTGTCCGTCGCCGTGAATGACTACGGTGTAGTTTGGGCAATCGCCGAAGCAAGCCGAGCGGGTCAAACTAATTATCGTGTTGACTGGTTCGCTTTGCTGAGCATCAAAAGCATGGGTGGCGGTCGAGAACACGGCGCAGAGGGCAATGGTCAGCATCATCGGACCTGACCGACCATACGGAACTTCCTTGTTCTGAATCGCATGCATACATGTTTCCCTTCAAAGGCCCAACTCACCTAAAAAATCGGATGCCCGCTATGGGTAGCCGGCGGAAGCGGTCTTGCGGCATCAGTCAATCGAACGGACGTGCAAATCACAAATCCAAATCAACTGAGATCTAAATCAACTGGGTCAGAGCCCGTTCGCACGTCTCAGAGAATTCTTGCAGAAGTCGAGTAAGTGGCTCTGACCACTTAGCTGTAGGATGGAGGAACTCTAACTCAGCGATTTGCGCCATGGGCACGTTCCTGTTTTTATGCTTTGAATAGATGTACCCGAATATTCGCGACCGCACACTGCGGGCTCGCTCAGCGGCGCTTCTTCGCCGCGAGGTAAACGAGCCCCTTGTCGCGTTTGCCAACCGCGATCACGGTCACCACGATGACTTTGTCGTCGACCTGATAGATCAACCGATATCGCCCTCAAAGAACCCCACTCTGCCCTGTTCTCTCGGCGTGCGAACCACTCACAGGCGCTAGTCTCGGCAACTTCAAACAGCAGCTGATCGTGCGCCTGTTTGCGCGCGCATCAGAAAAGCCATTGCGCGGCTTGTTTGCGTTGGCGCTCGCTTAAATGGGGGTTTGGCGGCGTGGGGCCGTAGCCAAGCAGGTAATCGATGGCGCGGTAGCCTTTGGTGTCGGCTTGGTACGGGTCGGCGCCGGCAGCTAGCAATGCTTTGATCAGTTTCAGCGAGCCGTTGGCCGCCGCGTACATCAGGGCGGTGCGTGCGTCATTGCCAAGTGGTGGCTCGGGCCCGTCTTGGTTACCCCAAGTCGTTGCGTTCACCGAGGCATGGTGCTCGAGCAGCAAACCCACAATGCCGGGCTGATCGAACTGGGCAGCTTCCATCAGCGCCGTCTTGCCGATGGCGTTACGCTTGTTGATGTCTGGCTCATGCTGCATGACCAGCGAAAATGCCGGAGGGTCGGCGACCGCAACCAGCAGCAATGGGTCGAGTCCGGCGTACTGTGAGCAGGCAGCTAATTCCGAAGCACCTGCGTCGTCGCCAGTGCTCAGTTGCTGATTGATATCCTGAAGCGATGCGTGCTCCAGCAACATCCTTCTCAGCGACTTTGCAGGAACATCACCACCGCAGTTTCCACCGAACGTGGCCTGAAAAAGAGCGGCCTTGGCGGCGCTCTTGCTATCGGCTCGATTGAGCTGCATGTGCTTTCGATAATACGTGGCGAGCTGATCGCGCGCGGCAAGGTACAGCTTGCGCATGCGCAGACTGACGACGTAATTGTTGAGGCTGGTGTAACCCCAGACTTGGTACGGATAGTCGAAGCTTGTGGACGGGTATTCCTTTGTCAAAGACAGGATTCCCCGCGGATTAAGCCTTATCGACGTATTGACGGCGTTTTGGGCCGTTTCAAGCCCGTAAACCATCGTGCCTTGGAAGGTGCCGATAAAGTTTCCGTCCGCCTGGGTGGAAGCCGCTTCAAAGGCGATCACAGCCTTGGCGGGGAAACCCATGCGGGCGTAGTCGCGATCGCTGCAGTCAGAACGCGGCATGAAATTGTCACGAGTACTGCCATAGGTAGCTTGGGTTGCAGCGATAAGCCGGGGGTGTGCGGTCAGGATCGGGCAAGGGACGCTGTAGTTCCCGCTATTCGTTAGGCCGGCTTCGGAGGCCAACCTGATAATGTTCAACAACGAATCGTCAGAGCCGTCGTAAGGCGTGAGCGGAAAGTCAAAAATTTTGTCTGGCCTGGCCATTGCCTTCTTGTACAAGTCACTTTGCATGGCACGGATGGTTGCATCGCGTGTGGGCGTCTCCGGCTCGAAGGTGTGCAAAAACAGTACGTAATCGAGTTTGCCCTGTGCATCCACGTTGGAACGATGTTTGAGGATGCGTGCAGCCTGCCGCGGATGCGTACGCATCTCAGCGAGCGCCGCATCGCGACTGCCTGGCGGCGGCGATTCAGATCCCCGAGGCAAGCGCGCAATTGGGGGAGTGGCGGGCGGTATTAAGACATGCGGACGAAAACGATCGGGATGAAGAGCCAACGATTCGTCTTTTGCGTAATCGACCGCGCCATCGACGGAGCAGTCCAGTACGGGTCCACCCAGCGATTTGAGAGCGGTAGCTGCGGTGTCAAATTGCAGCGAGCGCCCAACGACTGTACGGCAAGGTAGGCGCAGCCATGTTCCGTTCAATGGGGATGACGTCACGTACCTCTGTGGGCCGGTGCGATCGAACGGATTGCCAAGCGTCGTGAACAAACTCCCGTCTACGTCGCGTAGTGCGGCGTAAAGACGGACTAGTGGCAACGGGCTATGCGTGGCAGACATAAAGCTTGCATGGAATTCGGCGTTCTGGGCCTTCCAGTCGTGAGCAGGCTGTCCGGATGAATTCGGGCGAAACCCTTCGGCGACCTGCTCGGCATTCGCAATCGCTGCATCCATGCCAACGAAATCATCGTGCAGAAAATCGGTATAGGCATCGACGATCTGCAGGCGTCCATCGGGTACCACGCCTTTGGGTGTCGACCAAACGGGTTCGCCCGCGGACACGCGATTGAGGTTCGACTGGATAAGCAGCATCAGACCTCGGGGATCGCCTGCATGCTTCCATTCGTCCGCATCAACGACAACCTGGACCTTGGCGGTGCATTTCGCCTGCCCGGTGGCACATTCCGAACCTGCCGCCAATACGTTGGCGCATACGGTCAACCACAGCGAGAGCAGCGCCAGCACGGCAAGCATGCGTAAGGCGCCCGCGATTCCATACGGAGAAACGGGTGGCGTGGCTACGCCCATGTAAAGGCCTAAGTAGGTATGAATGGAAACCGGGTCTGGATGACGGAGTCGAACTCGACTTACCAGGGTGTCGCTCTCAAAAAGATGGCTTTCTGACATCCGTTTGGGAAACCCAAGCAATCTGGCAGACATTTATGGCGAATCCATGGCGCATCGCTGTTCTAGGCCGTATTCCCTTCGCTCGGCGAGCGCATCTTCCGTGAACCGAACCTTGAAGCTCACGCCGAGGTTATCGTTGCCTAGGCCAGCCGCGCTTTCAGCATGTTCTGCGCGGCAGCCGATGAAAAGTAGGCTCTGGCAACCGGAGGTAGCTTGCATCGATGCGAGACAGTGCCATTTTATTTTGCGTTGCGTCGCCCCGGTATATCCGCAACACGCGGATCATTTGGATTGCGTAATTTGATCCATAGGGCTTTTAGAGCAAGTAACGGAAGTTGCCCGAGGAAGTTGATGTTCGCCATGACGCTGCCCTCGCGGCGCTTTAGGTGTAGTAACCGTATACGGCTTAACAGATATCCTTTTTTTGCACTCTCTTGATAGTGACTAACCGCCGCCTTTTTATCCTCAACCCCGCCAACGCCGAAGGCGTACATCTCGCCTAGAAGCTGATGCGCACGGGCATTGCCTGCAATTGCTGCCCGCTTCAAAAAATCTCTAGCGAGATGCGGCTTACCGTCCGACAGGTAAAGGTTGCCGACATAGAAGAGATCATCCGCTCCGCCGTGCGCCGCGATCTTCAGGCTCCAGCTGAGCAAGCCTTCTGTATCACCTTGCGCAAAACATGCCTTCGCAAGGTACCGCTGACAGTTCAAATAGTCAGACAACGGCACAGCACTGCACAGCTCGATGGCTTTTTCTTTTTCTCCCTTAGCGTCGATCATGAGAACGCATTTCCAACATTCCTCGATCGCCTCCGAGTCACCCTGCATAGCCGCTTTTAAATACCACTCGACAGACTTTTCGAGCTTCCCTTGGCTGGCATAAACCCAACCGAGGTATCGCTGGCAATGCACATCTAAAGCGCACGGGGCGGTTTCGCATAACTCGATTGCGAGGGTCGTCTCTCCTCGCTCATCCAGGTCAGTCAAGCGCCTCCAACAGTCGACCTCATTAGTTGGGATTTCAGGTCGCATAGGGGCTTTTCCCTTTTTCACCGCTCTCCGAGCTGACTTTCGCTCGTAAAGTGGCGTCACTAGAAGAAGGATGTCAGAGCTTATTTGAACAGAACACTCCCGCGGCCGCGCCGGAACTGTCCCCGATACCCTTGTGCGGCTCCCTACTCAGTGAACCCGAGAGCTTTCTCGCTCAATACGGTAGACGGCCTGCGCTTCGCCGACGCCGGTGGGCGGATGGCGTGGTGGGGTGAGGCGCTGGGCTTCGATCTGGTCGATGAGGTCGCGTACGGCGCGGGCGTCGGTGAAGATGGCGTGGCCTAGCAGGGACAGGGTGTGGTCGGCGAGTTCGGTGGCGTGGGTGGTGGTGATGACGTCGCCGTGGGCGGTGATCATGTCGATCAGGCGGTTGAGGGTGTCGACCTGGTCGAGGGTGATGCCGAAGCGGTAACGCTCGCCGACGTCGTCGGGCATCGCCTCGGTGGCATAAGGCGCTTCGTCGGCGGCAGGCGCCGCGTCGCTTTCGGCGCGGTAGGTGGGAAAGGAGAGATCGCTCAGCACCAGGCCCATTTGCTCCACCAGAAATTCCAGGCAGATGGCTACCTGCTCCGCATTGATCGCGGGGGCCCCTTCCTGCTCGGCGTCCGGCGTGCGCGGCTGCGCGATATGCGAGAGAAACTCCGCGTAGTCGCGCAGTTTCTGCAGCCGGCGCTGGCTGCGCTCCGGCAGAAAATACCCCATCGTGTCCCGATCATCCGCATCGAACGTTGACATGGCCGCCTCCTGATTCCATCGAAGTGCCCGTCCACGGCATGACGACGGACGGGAAGTCGGGAGGCTAGAAACCGCGTACAGACGGCGGGCGTATTCCCCTTGCGGGTGTTGTATTAGCCGCCCTCCCGACGCAGGCATCGCGTCGGTTGCACCCACAAAAAACGTAGGTACAAAAAACCCACCGGTTTGACGGAGGTGGGTACCGCTGTACGAGGGAGTTTCTAGGCTCCTTGGGATTGAGTCTGCTACCGCAAGGGAGGGGAGTCAAGACAGGCATAGATAAGTGAACCCGATTCCGATAGTTCGAAGCTTAAGGCTTGCACGCGAGTCAACAGGAGTTGTTGGTTCATGGTAACGGTGGATGCGTTTCGCCTAAAGAAATGCACTGTGGAGAGAGTTTTTCTATCTCTTTCTCCGCCTTGATAGACCTTAGGATTTTCGGCCCGTTAAACATCCTAAGCGCAAGGACGAAAAAATCACCGAGACCGATGAAATCCGACAGCGGCTTGCCATGATCTTCTCTGAGTATTTTCAGGCCGTCCAGTTTGGCGCCACCACTCTTCTTGGAGGAAATCAGCAAGCCGTGGGCACAAGAATCACGAATAACCATGGCCATTTGCGCCAACTCGTGGTTACGACGACGTGAGCGTTGCTGGTGTTGCTCAAAAAAATCCACAAAGCCAGCAGCTACTGTGAGCCACATCCATCGGCGAATGCCTATCGCCCACCCGTCGTTCTTTCCTGGCTCTTTCCGCCACACAAGGCTCATTTGTATCCACGGAGGATCTCCCGCAGGCTGCTCTTTGACATGCTTAACGATGCCATATGCCGGGAGGTGAACCGTGAGATCGTGCGCCTTACAAGCCAAGCTGAGGTAGCTCTCTGCATCCACCTGTTGGCTTTCAATGGCAAGAACAGCAATTGCCATCGCATTGATCGACAAGACCGTATGCCAAATGAACTGATACGCAGGATGAGCCGCATATACTTCGTAAGACTCCATTCCCACCATGCTGTATTCGCGAGTGAACTCGCCAACTCTCTGCTCAAGATTCAAGGGCATGCCATCTCCTTCAAATAATCTCCGTGATTAATAGGGGCAGAAACAACAGGAGTTCATGCCAGATTCGACCGTCTAACATTGCCCTCCAAGAACTGCAATTCGCTCCTACGTTTTACAGTTATCGGAGATGGCAACTGAGAAGCTTGCCGATCCTGTCCGTCTCGAACAACGCAAGCTCCTCGACATCGCCCCAGTAAGTCCCACCGCCATCAATTGTCCCCGCCACATGGAAGTGCACATGGCCGATCGATTGATATGCTGGAATCCCGTTGTTTTGCCAAACGGCAATGCCGGGACTTCCGTAGGCGGCGTCAATTGCCTTCGCCATCAATTTGACCGTTATGGCAAGGTCCGCTGCTTCCTCGTCAGTTACCTCAAGGATAGTAGGCCGGTGTGCAAGCGGAAGAACGAGAACGTGCCCCTCGCCTCGTTGCTCCTTAGTGACCAGCACAGCAGACAGCAGTGTGGTCAGAAGGACAGTGTAAGATCGCTCGCCACTGAGATAGTCACAGAATGCGCAGGGCGCGTCAGCCGGCATCTCGATGGCCATGTAGTTAAGACCCCTTTAGCGAAGAAAGGAAAGCTTGCAGCTCAAGCCGATCAAGCTTGTCGTACACATCCGGCTGGACCAAGATATTGAGTTGGTCGCAGACCTGTTCCCTCCGCGATGCGAACATGAAGGACAAGATAGTCAGTCGGATGGCGTCCTGCGCGGGCAGTACTTGAGAGATGCGGGCCATGCCGCCACCGATGACGGGGATGGAGACAGACTTCTCATTGGCCTTCTTAGAAACCTCGATCCATAGTGCGAGGAGTGCCTTCCAGACATCATCAACAGTTGCTCGCGCGTTGTTGTGCTCGTCCATTCTGCAGTACGCAAGAAAAAATAAGAAACGTCCCGCCTGTTTGACGGGTGCCACGGTCCCAATCGCATACGTCTTATGCTTTCCGGCCTTTGTGAGCGGCAATGTATCTATCGGCATATGGCTAACCAAAGCCTTGTCGAGCTCCGCATCGAGATCGGCAACCTCATCCCCGTAAAAGCGACCGATAATCTGCCCGAGCAAACTCTCCTTAGCGATGATGTTGTACCGAGTCTCCGTATCGAAGGTGTCGCAGGCACCTATGACGAGATGTTCGTTTCCAGCGAGCATGTCGCCTTTGACGATGCTGATTTTTGTCTTGGGCTTGTCGTACGTCTGCGAGATAGGTCGCGGCCACGAAGTGACAATTCCCGTGACAAAAGAAATAACAATCAGAACGGCAAGCGTGCCTCCATCATGCAGCCAAGCCCATTCCGGCTTCCATGTAACCAGGAGTTTGTACGCCGTCGACAACGTGCCAACAGCGGCAAAGGTTTTGATGGAAAAATGTTTCCAGAAGCGACGCGTACCGATGTCAGCCCAAAGCGGATGCATCACAACACGAGCTTATTGTAGATGGTAGCTTCATAATAGTGCGGGCCCTTCCCCTTTTTTTCTAGATACGCTGGCGCGTAGTTGTCGAGTGCAAACTGGATAATTTTCGGCTGGAATGAAACGGAAAGTGTGTAATAACTTGCTTCTAAGAATGGCTCCGGAATGAAGGCCCTATCGATGTTCCGGTCACCATCGAGGTTCGCTACGACTACCGGCACGTCAAACTCCAGGATAACGTCGACCTCGTGCGCTAGAAACGAGTAATTATCTCCACCCTTCTTCTTCGCGTGCGCGCTTCCCAGCAGCACAACCTGCTTCGCATTCTTCAAGCGATCGCGCAGATTTCGCTTGATTGTACCCCTCGAGCTTGTATCCCTTGAGATGTACAAATCGTGCGCATCGTAAAAGTTGAAATCGATATGCTCATTTTCTCGCCAAGCTTCCATCAGGCGGTAGTAGCGGATGTCTTCGCTCGCAAAAGTGACGTACGTCTTGTTCCTGTAGCTCATATATCTCCCCTATTAACTGTCCCGACCTCTCGGCTGCTAAATAACTCCGTCGCGCCGCCCACCTACCCAGCACAACTCGGATAAGGCATTTGTTCCCCAGGCACCACAGGACACAGCTTGATAGGCTGCAGGTGCTGAAGTCGGGCGCGCCATGCCGCCTCGTCCAAAGCGATGGGCTGCGCCGAGGCCGGGCCGCGTAACGCCCACTGCACGCTGTAATCGTCGTTGCTGCCTCTGATTTCCAGAATCAGCGTGGACTCGCTGTGCGTGGAGCCGTCGGCCGTGACGGCGCCGCAGCTCGCCACCATGGCGTAACCGTAGGCGCCGCGGAGCTGGACCTCGCCCAGATTGAGGTCGCTAAAGGATGCAGGACAGGCCGTGTCGAAGCGCTTGGCCAGATCGGCCGCCAGAAACTGCGGCGTGATGTTGAGCCGGGAGGCCAGGCCGTTCACGCCATCGTTTTCATGTGCTCTCCCCCTGTGTTTGATGCTCCGATATCACCGTGGTTACGCCGCGCCCCGGAGCGCAACCATGCGTGCATTCGATGGCCGAGCGTGGCTCACACCATCGGCAACTTCAGCCCCTGCCCCTTCGCACACTTGATCGCCTCGTCATAGCCGTATCCGCATACGAAAAAAGGAACGGAGGGAAATAACCAAAATTAGTTGCCTCCGCCTCCTTTTGCTATTTGTTGATTGAACGAAAGGATTCGTGGGGAAACCTCAGACTCTGACCCCGGTTTCTGTTTCGTTTTGCCGTTCCGCTTCCCGGTGCCCACGGCGCATCCCGCGTCGACCTCCTCCCGACAATTTTCCTCTTATGCTTATCCGTATCTACTTACATGGATTTGATGGGAAAGCGGAAATTTGATTGGTTGGTAATACTTGAACCATGCCACCAACATAATTTGAAGAGCTGTGATCAAGAAGACCCTTGTCGTAGACCCAAAATATCACAACATCTTTCATATATTTGTAGCCGGATAATTTAGGGAAGATACGACTCAAATTAATTTCATCAGTAACAAATGAGTTGGCGGGTATCAGGATGTCTTTTCCTGGAAAGTCCTCAATGTAAGTTACTTGACTGAAAGCCTGCCCGGTCATTTGCCCAGCCGCATAAGCGACCAAACCTATGGCGTGCTCACCCCAAGGAAGATATGCAAGCTGTGCATTAACTGGTGATTTCGAACAGTTCCAAACGCTCATTTTTAAGTGTAGGACATTATTTTCTATTCGCACACCATCTGCATGAACGTAGAATTTCTCGCGAGCTTTAGCAGCTAGAGGACAAATAAAAGTTATTAAAATAATTATTAACCTAAGTGCGCTAATATTCATAAGATTCCTTTTTAAGTCGATATTCATAACGATCAAGCAAATCCTGCTGATCTTCTATTGCTCTTTCTATAATCGCTTTGCATTTATCACAATCTTTCGTTAAGGCAAGTTTATTTTTAAGGCATTCTAGTTGTTTCTTATACGCCCTTATTTCTGATTGATCATCATTTTTCATCGAGTCGAAGACAACCTGTCTACCGACAGGCTTGTTTACGCATACCCCGGGGCTTTGTGCCAGGGCGTCTGCGGCATGAACGTTTTCGTGTTCGAGAACGCAGTCATCGGTACACGGGCTTTGTGGCAGCAAGAGTACCGCTATGCCTCCTGATCCATTGCAAATAATAGTTGAAGCTGCACCTGTAGTTGGATTATTGGCAGTAGCATTAGTTCCATAAGGGTCTGTGAAGTTAATCGGATTATTCCCAACATAAGCATAGCTGTTGATACCACCATTAAGCCCGGTTGGATCAGTCTGCGCATAGCGCCCCAGATAGGACTCAAAGGTCCGATACCCGTTGTCCGCCGTTCCCGTCTCAGCGTCATACCACTGCCCCGGATAGCGCAGGTTGAGTGCGTAGCCCGCGGACGCTGGCTGCTGCTCCCCAAACGGATTGCCTTGATAGGCCCATGACCAGACGACAGTACCCGCGCCATTGGTCACTGCTCTAGGCGTGGCGAGCTGATCGGCCACCACATAGTTGACCGTGCTGGACGTGACGCTGCCACTGCTTGTGTTGTCCACCGTAGCCACCGGCAGATCGTCCAGCCAGATGTAGTCACAGTTGCTTGCACCGTAGTTGGCGAGCACGTGACCGGCCTGATCGTAGTTGAAGCGCAGGTTGCTGGCCGAGGTGTATACCCGCTGGCCGAGTGCGTTGTAGAGGTACGTACCCACCGTGGTGCCGTTGGCCTGGGCGAGCGATAGACGTTGGCGTGGGTCGTAGGCAAAACCGTAGGTCTGGCCGCCGATCACACTGCCCGTGGTGTTGCCGTTGGCGTCGTTGGCCCGCGGCGCGTTGCCGATGCTAGCCAGTTGATGCGTGCCGCTGGTGTAGCTGTAGGCGCCTGTCGCCAGGCCCGAAGCGGTCTTGCTCAGCCGGTCGCCGGTGGGATTGTAGGTATAGCTCTCCAGTACGCCGCTGCTGTTGCTGACGCTGGTGAGGTGATACAGCGGATCGTACTGATAGCTTTCGGTGGCGGGGTTGGCGCCCGGGGCGTTGCCCAGGGCGGTGATGTCGCCCATCGCATCACGGGCAAAATGCAGCGCCAAGGCGGGGCTCGTCAGGTCCGTGAGCCGGTAGTTGGCATCGTACGCGCGCGTCACCGTCTGGCCGTTGCCCAGGGTGTAGCTGCTGATCGGGCCGAATGGCAGATAGGTGACGCTGCTCACCACCGTGGACGCGGCCGTGCTGCCGCTGGGCGTAACCTGGACGCCGCTGATGCGGCCATCGCTGTCGAAGGCGTAGCTGATGGCCGTGCCGTCGGGCGTGGTTTCGCCACTGAGCCGATCCGCCGCGGTGTAGCGGTAGGCCGTGGTATCGGTCGTGCCCGAGACCACCTGGGTCTTTTGGATGACGTTGCCGCGGGCGTCGTAGCAATAAGTGGTGCTGACGGCGTGCTCCACCATGCGCGTCAGCCGACCAATGGGAGCCGAGGCGGCGCAGCCGGTGACGCTGTTGACGTCGTCGTAGAAGTAGCTGACGTTGGCGGTGGTGTCCGTGTACGTGGTGCTGGTTTTGCGATCGAGCGCATCGTAGGTCGATGTCGCGACCGTGCCTTTGGCATCCGTGTGGGTCAACGCGTTGCCGGCCGCGTCGAAGGTCGAGCGGCTGGTGCCGCTATCGGGACTTTGCAGGGTGGTGAGGTTGCTGAGTCCGTCATGGGTGTAGTTGGTGACCAGGCCTGAGGGATCGGTGACGCTGGCGACGCGGTCCAGTGCATCCTGGCTGGTGGTCGTGGTGGTGTTGGCCGTCGCCGTGTCGGTGCCGTTGTAGTTGTCGAGGGTGCTCTTGAGGCGATTGAGCGCGTCGTAGGTCTGCTGGCGCTGGATGCTGAGGCCGTCGGCGCTGTGCGTGAGGTTGCCGTTGGCGTCGTAGCTGTCGCTGTAGCCAGCGTTGAAAACGGTCTGATTCAAACCATCGATCACCGCGGTGAGCTGACCGAGCGCGTTGTAGCTGCGTGACAGGCTGTGCACCACGGTGCCGGCAGCGGTGCTGATCTGCTCGGCCGTTTTGTTACCGGCCGCATCGAGCATGTAGTGAAGGTCGTTGCCCTGCGCGTCGGTGATATCGGTCGGACGGTGTGCGTTGTCATAGCCGAAGGTGGTCACCACCCCATCGGGATCGGTGATGGTCTGCACTTCGCCATAGGGCATATACGTGAACGTTGTAGTCGCGCCGCCGACGCTGCG
>CAJCJD010000024.1 GCA_903970555.1 Vulcanimicrobiota bacterium | reverse complement strand
GGCGCTTTTCAGATCCAGCTTGCGCGCGGTATCCACCGCAATGCCGACCGTTTGCTTCGCCTTGGCGGCGTCGAACCACGGCGCCTGCTGCGCCCACGGCCCGAGCACGTCGATTGCGGCATTGACCTGGGTCTTTTGTTCCGCGCTGACACTCTTGTTTTGCGCCACGGCGTTTTTCATCATCGCCTCGCCCACGCTGATCAGCACTGGAATCTGATCCTTGTATTTCGATTCCATCATGGCCAGCTTCGGCTGCAGCTCGGCATACAGCTTGTTTTCGGCGTCCGGCCCGGTGAGCTGCTGCATGGTGTCGTTGAAGCGGGCGCGGTCCTGATCGGTAACCGGCGGCTGCATCTTCTGCTGGGTGGCCCAGTCGGTGCGCAAGGTTGCGTAGTCGGCCGGCGGTAGCGCGTGCTTCCACAGGCCGTTGAAATCGCCGCTCTTGATCAGCTCGACCGAACTTTGCACCGCCGATTCCGGCGTGCTGCCGCCAGGCTGCGACGGATCGTCCTTGCTGTGGCAGGCCGTCAGAGCCAGCGCCGCAAACAGCGGCAGCAAGGCGTAGCGAAAGGTCGGTACTCGCATGGTGACGTTTCTCGCAGGGAGCTGGGCCGAAGGGCGGCGCCGGACCGGTCAGGGTAGAGGCCGGCATGGTGCTGAGCAAGGGCGGCACGAAGGATTTTGCGGCATCACAAAAAGAAAACCCCGCGGACCGAAGTCTCGCAGGGAAATCCGGCAGAGCCGGAAGGAAATGGCCTTGCCTGCAAAGCGCGTTGGTCAGCAGGTGTCGGCGGAGAGATATTAGCCGCCGATTGAACTTAAGGCAACGCTTTTCTTTAGTTAAATAAGTTATTGAATAAATTGACTTTTAAATAGAGCTTACTGATAGCGCAGTGCATCCAGCTTTTGCTGCCGCCGCTGATCGCGCGGGCTGCCGTAGTCGTTGTTGAACAGCGCCGGCTCCCATGAACCGTAAGTAGGGTTAGGCAGCACGAACCAGCGCGTGCCGATCCACGGCAGATAAGGAGCTACCGTCTGGCGACGCGCGGCGACCGTATTGGTAGAGACATCCAGAAAATCGCCCAGCTGATCGCCGAACTGCATCAGTACGCGATAGCGGCGGCTGACCAACTGCCGACGGCAGCCTTTTTCGCTGCCGGCCTGCTCGCATCCATCGACCACCGTGCCGAGTCCCAGAAACGCATCCGGTCCGCTGACCGGGAAACCTGCCTGGCGCAGATTGCGCAGGGTGACCTCATCCAGATCCTTCGCCCGATTGGAGATGTAGATCACCGCCACGCCGTGGCTGGCCGCGAACCGGGTGAACTCGACCGCACCGGGCAGCGCCCGCGCCTTGGCCTCCCGACACCACGCGGCCCAATCCGCTTCGTTGAACTCGCCGCCGCTCTTGATCACCCTGGCCTGATACGGCGAATTGTCCAGCACGGTTTCGTCGATATCCAGGATCACCGCCGGCGGCAGCTGTTTGAACGCGCCGACCCGATCGGTCTTGCTCAACGCATCCCATCCGGCGTCGTGCATCGCCGGCAGCAGGCGCGCTTCGGCATCGCGATAGGTTTGCAGATAGATAAGGTCGTGCTCGATCGCGGTCTGGCTCCACGCGACGGCGTTGAGATTGTCATCCGCGGGAACTGTCGCGGCCGATACCGCCGGTGCTGGGGGCGCGAGGGAAGAATGCGCTGCTTGCTTCGGCGCGCCAGCGCAGCCGGTCAGCAGGGCCATGGCCAGTGCAACGTTAGAGAGGCGCAGGGCCATGAGAATCCTTGAACAAGCCGTCGGCGAGCGTGCCAGTTTACGACAGCCGACGATCCAGGCTGGCAGGGTCGTCCGCGTACTGACAGACTGCAGGCTCCGCATTATCTTCCGGTGCCATGACATGAACTCTCTGTCGTCCGATCTGCGCGAGCCGTCGCCCGCGATCGTCACCACCAGCTACGTTCTCGCCGCTGTCGCGCTGGGCGTGATTCTCGGACTGCATATGCTGTCGGCCTTGTTGGCCGGGCTGCTCGTCTACGAACTGGTCAACTCGATGTCGCCGCTGTTCGGCAGGCGGATCTCAGGCGCGCGCGCGCGGGTCATCGTGGTTGCCGCGCTGGGCGTGATCGTGGTGGGGCTACTGATCCTGCTGATTCTGGGCGCCATCAGCCTGTTTCGCACCGAGATCGGCAATCCCAAATTGCTGTGGCAGCAGCAGCTGATGCCGCTGGTGGAAAAAGCGCGCCAGCAGCTGCCCACGGTTATAACCAGTCATCTGCCCGACAGCGTGGACGACCTGCGCGTCGGTGCCGTCGACTTGGCGCGCAAGCACGCCGAGACGCTGCAGATTGCCGGTAAGGGCGCGGCGCGAGCCTTCGCGCATATTCTCATCGGCTTGGTGCTCGGGGCGATCGTAGCGCTGAGCCGAACCCGGCCCGCGCACCAGGTCGGGCCGCTGGCCGCAGCCCTGAGCCTGCGCTGCCAGCGGCTGGCCGAGGCGTTTCACAACATCGTCTTCGCGCAGGTCAAGATTTCGCTGATCAACACGATTTGCACTGCGATATTTTTGCTCGGCGTTCTACCTATTCTCGGCATCCACGTGCCGCTGGCCAAGACGCTGGTGGTGCTGACCTTCGTGGTCGGCCTGCTGCCGGTCATCGGCAATCTCTTATCCAACACGGCCGTCACCATCGCTGCTCTTTCCGTTTCGCTAGGCGTCGGTATCGCGGCGCTGGTTTTTCTGATCGTCATCCACAAGCTGGAGTACTTCCTCAACGCCCGCATCGTCGGTACGCAGATTCATGCGCGCGCCTGGGAGCTGCTGATTGCCATGCTCGTGATGGAGGCCGCCTTCGGCCTGGCCGGCGTCATCGCCGCACCGATTTATTACGCGTATTTGAAATGCGAGCTTGAGGCGCGGCGGTTGATCTAAATCGATGGATCTAAGTGGCCGCAGCGATTGGTTTTTTAAGTTGATTTAATTCGGCACCCATTGATTTCCTGACGCGTTTTTAGAAGCTCAACGATCAGGATCTCTCACCCTCAGCGATCAAACTCTCTCTGTGCCCATCACACACAGAAGCGTTGGTAGCGATGCTTTTGCCATCGAAGTGCCGTTGGTCTAGCGGAGGGCGAAATTTGCACTCAGCCAACGTTCTACAGCAAAGCGCAAGCAATTGAAGTCTTGCTCGGAATATCGTAATTCCACTCAAAAAAGCAATATTTTGTGATTCTGTGGCTACGAAGACAGCAAGAAATAACTTGCACTTAGGAAAATCATGAAATTACGATTTGGCCGTCTATACGTCTAAATATTACGACTATAAAATGAGTCATTATGTCGCAGCATTTCAGATTTGTTAAAAACAAAAAACGCTGATAAACAGTTATGCCAGGGAAAAGACAAAGACTACCTTCTAGTCGCACGACGCGACTCTTGGGAAGCTTTGGACCACCACGGCAATAGGATGGTCGTATTTCGACAACGCTCGGTTTTCTAGGGGAATAAGAATGCTTAAACGCAAGCTAGTTGTTGCGGTGATGGCCGGATTGGCCGTAGGTTTCGTGTCAGTAGCGCAGGCGAATTCCACCTCTTCGGCCACGGCTCCTGCGAGTCAGTCGAACACAGCGCCATCGGATGCGAACCAGCCGGCTTCCGGTCAATCCACGCAGGATCAGACTCAGGATACGGGGCAATCGGCCCAACCTACGCCAGAACAGAAGAAGGCCAAACGCCTCGATGAGGTGGTGGTCAGCGGAACGCTGATCAACAATGCACAAATTCAGACCGCAACGCCGACCTACACGATTACCGCCGCAGATATCCAGTCGCACGGATTCAACAGCGTCCAGCAGGTTCTGCAGAGCGCGGTGCAAGCGACAGGTTCGGTACAAGGTCCGCAACAAAGCGGCGGCTTCACTCAAGGCGCTCAGACGGTCAGCCTGTATGGCTTGAACCCCGAATACACGCTGACCCTGATCGATGGCAAGCCTATCAGCCAGTTTGGACAGCTGTACAACGGCAGCAGCAACTTCACCAATATTTCCAATATCCCCATTTCGATCATCGATCACATCGACATCATTCCCGGCGGCGGTTCTTCGATCTACGGTTCTGCCGCCATCGCTGGCGTCATCAATATCGTCACCAAGGAACATATGGATGGTGCCGAAGTGACGGTTCGTACTGGCAACTACGACGGCGGCGGCGCCGCGGAGCAGCGTATCGCCTTTGCGTTTGGCCACGACTTTGGCAACCTCAATGTGCTCGGTGCGCTGGAGTTCAACAACCAGTCGACGCTCTGGGCCTACCAGCGCTCGTTCACGGCGACGAGTAAAAATCCCTCGGCAGTTGGCCTCATTGCAGACTACGGTTCGATCGAGAACGGTACCTACACGGGCAATGAACTGGGCTACGTGAGCCCGCCGAATGGCTGCGGCGCCATGAGCGGATTGTTCAATGGCAGCACCTATCAGACCGCGTCTAGCGTGGCCACCCGCACAGGGACTTTCTGTGGCTCCAAGGACGTGCTGGGTTACACCACGCTGCAAAACCAGAGCCGCAGCTACGACGGACTGCTGAAACTGAAGTACGACATCAACGACAAGGTTCGTCTGTACAGCGATATTCTGGTCGATTGGCAGGGCCAAAAATTGACGCCGGGCTCCGATTTCAATTTCTGGGGTCCAATAGATCAACAATATGGTGGTTACATCGAGGATGCAAAGACCACCGATATTCTCTATCCGGAACGTGTTTTCGCGCCCGAGGAAGTCGGTAACAACTACTACAACCAGTTGGGTCGGCAGGACGATCTAATGTACCAGGCCGATCTGGGAGCTAAGGGGCAGTTCGGCGAGTCGAACTGGGATTGGGATGTGTATTTTCTGCGTTCCGGTGACCGCACCACTACGAGTACACCAGAGCGTCTGGCCTCGGCCGTGGATGGCTATTTCAACAGCATTTTCGGGCCTTCGCAGGGAGTCGATCCCAATACCGGGCTGAACAAATACAACCCGAACTACGCGGCCTTCTTCACTCCGCTGACACCGGCGCAGTACGCCAGCTTTTCGCAAAATATCAGCGGCTCCAGCAACACCTGGGTCAACAATACGCGGGCCACGGTCAGCAACGATGCGCTGTTCGCCCTGCCGGGCGGCAACGCAGGTTTCGCGTTCCTGGTCGAAGGGGGCGGGCAGGCCTGGTACGAGCCGCTTAATCCGTTAATTGCCAATGGCGATATCTGGGGTCTTACTGGCACTGGCGGTGGCGGCACGCGCAGCCACTACGGTACCGCCTCCGAATTGAATCTGCCGTTGTTCAAGGAGCTGACGCTGGATCTTTCCGCGCGCTATGACCACTACAAGGTCAGTGGCGGCACCAACGGCAAGTTCACCTATAAAGCGGGTCTGGAGTATCGGCCATTCGAGACCTTGTTGCTGCGCGGGAACTACGCCACCTCATTCCTAGCGCCCGACATGGCTGCGCTATTCCTCGGGCCCAGCGGTAACTATCAGGACGTGACTGACTATTACTTGTGCGCAACGCAGGGCGGTAACCAAGGCTGTCAGGCAAATTATTCAGAGCAGGTGCAAGGGACGCTCTATGCCAACAAGCAGCTGAAGCCCACGACAGCTACAAGCTGGACCGGAGGTTTCGTGTGGGCTCCGGTCGATCGTGCGAGCTTGAGTGTCGACTATCTGCATATCGCTATCGTTAACGAGGTGGCGCCACAATCCGCGGATCTGCTGATGAGACAGGACGCACAGTGCCTACTTAGCCAGCTTCCGGCCGGCTCTCCTATTTGTACGGCCGCACTGGCGCAGGTCACGCGTGATCCCCTTACGGGTCAGGTCACCAATATCGCTCAGTACTACGTTAACGTTTCCAACGAAGTAACCGACTCGCTTACAGCCGAGGCCAAGTACAAGTTCGACCGCACATCGTTCGGGCAGTTCGGTCTGCAGTTCGATTACAACGACATGCTGAAGCACTCTTACCAGATATATCCTGGCAGCCTGCCAATCAACCAGCTAACTAACCCACTCTACAGTTCAGAGTTCAAGACCATCTTCAGCGGCGCTCTTAGCTGGTCGCTGAATGACAGCTGGTCCAGCACGCTGTACGGCCATCGCTATAGCCCCACGCCGAATTACACCGCGTTGGTGGACGGTGCCGGCTACCCGGGGGCTGGTCGAGTTGCACCCTGGATCACATGGAACTGGAGCCTGACCTACACGCCGATCAAGGGATT
The DNA here is from genome assembly GCA_903970555.1 of Vulcanimicrobiota bacterium. GTDB lineage: Bacteria > Pseudomonadota > Gammaproteobacteria > Xanthomonadales > Rhodanobacteraceae > Dyella_B. The sequence goes on along the minus strand of CAJCJD010000024.1, from coordinate 12,699 downwards.
GGACCTGTCGCTATTGGTCAATAACGTGTTCAATAAGATGCCGCCGAACGATCCGACGTATTCCAGCTTTCCGTACTACAACACGCAGAACTACAACGTGTACGGACGTGAAGTCATGGCACAGGTCGACTGGAAATTTGGTGGTGCGCAGAACTGAGTCAAGGCGAAGATCAAGTGTCTCTATAACGGGCCCTACATGGGCCCGTTTCTCTTCGTGGCCAAGCTTCTTCTAAATCGTCTTGACCCTGCTGCCAGTGACTTGTGAGTTTTGCAATGCCGCCAGTTCGCCACTTTGATGTCTCTTGGCGTTGCCGCGAACACTGATAGCCAGGAGCTACATGGTTTGGCAGCCCACCTCCTAAATTTCTAAAGGTGTCCGAAACAAATCGGTATCAAAAAATCACTTCGCTATCGTAGTCATTTAGCTAAGTCTTTTCTCTATAGAACACCTTTCCAACCGTGGTGCCAACGCCAGGTAGCAGGCATGCGCTTGCTCAGTTCGGCGTCGACGTCCCTCAGGTGCCGCGCTTGCAACACGTCTCGCCGACCTTTGCCTCCTGGCCTTCACCCCTTGAAGATCCTAACGATCGGTTAACTCGCCGAACTTCGATTTCTTCGCGCGTAGGCGTAAGAAAACCCCCTCAGCCATCCAAGTGCCGCGACGCGATATCGTTAAGATGGTCTTACGAATTGCGTAAATAATTGTTGCGATTTTTTCCGCCTCCATGATATTACTTAACACGTCATGAACTTAGATAAGTAAGAAATGGCAGTTAACGCGGCTGCAGATCTGTGCAGACGCCGAGCTCTATGAAGTTAAGTTGATATTTTTTAACAAGTTAATGACTCTGAGGGGAGTTTAAAGATGATCAAGTCAAAAATGGCTGTCGCCATTGTGACCGCGCTTACACTTGTTTACAGCTCCACGCACGCGCAGTCGACGCCCGAGACCGATCAAACGGGTACATCGCAGCAAAGTACGGATAGCGCACCAAGCTCGAAAAAGGCCAAAAAGCTTGACGAGGTCACCGTAACGGGATCGCTAATCCCGCAGAGTCAGATCGAAACGGCTCAGCCCATCACGACGATTACTGCGCAGGACATCAAAGCCAAGGGTTTCACTACGGTGGCCGAGGCGCTGCAGGCAACCTCTTTCGCGGTAGGCAGCGTGCAGGGACAGCAAAACACCAACTCATTCACGACCGGCGCCGAGACGCTCAGCCTGTTCGGCTTGCCCGTCGGATTTACCAAGTACTTGATCGACGGTCGGCCGATGGGCAACTTCCCGGGCCTGTACAATGGCAGCGATACTTTCAACAGCATCAGCGGTATTCCAGCAGACCTGGTTGATCACATCGATATTCTGCCGGGCGGTCAGTCCTCGCTTTACGGGTCGGACGCGATTGCGGGCGTCATCAACATTGTGCTGAAAAAGCACGTTGATGCACCATCACTTGATGTCCGTTACGGTTGGGACAAGGATGGCGGTGGTGCCGATCGCCGCATCAGCTTCGCTGACAGCTTCAATGTGGGCAACTTTAACTCGCTGGTCGGTGTGCAATTCGAAAGTAAGCAGCCGATCTACACCGGTGATCGAAGCCTGACGAAGCAGTACTACACGGAAGGCACCAGCCCTCCGGTCGCCTCCCGCGATTACCTGATTCTGAGCGCAGGCGGCAATGACAACGGCTATCTGTTTCTGGACCCCAACAACTGCTCCACGGTTAGCGGTGGTTTTGACGGCACCATTTCTAAGCAGACGCGTCCGGGTCGCGGCGACTACTGCGGCTCATTCCACAGTCCGGCCTACGGCACTGTCGCTAACGGCAGCAAAACGGCCAACTTCTATACGCACGACACGTTTGACGTGAGCGATAACCTGCAGCTGTACGGTGACTTGCTCTACAACTATGCCGAGACCCAGTACACCAACGGTAGTAGTACATCCTTCTGGAGCAGCCAGCTGTATGCGGCCAAGGCCGGTGGCGGATACTTTTACGACGATCGCTTGGGTGACCTGTTGCTACTGCAGCATGCATTCACGCCGGAAGAGGCGGGCGGTCAGTTTCCAAAGAGTACACAGACCGAAAATTCCTACATGTTGACACTGGGTGGTAAGGGTACGTTTGGTTCGTCCAACTGGGATTACGATCTTGGATTCACGCACTCGGACGACCACCTGATCAACCGTGACTTCCAGCGTTTCACGGCGCCGCTTGAGGCCTACTACAAGAATCACGTACTCGGGGCGCAGGTCGGTACCTATTACGGATATCCGGTATTCCATCCAAACTACGCGAACCTGTATAGCCCTGTTTCCCCTGCAGATTTTGCTGGCTTTACCGGCTTTACCGACAACCGATCCAAGACTTGGGACAATTTGGTACGCGGCCAGTTGACCAACGCCTCTTTGTTTACGGTACCCGGTGGCGATGCTGGTGTCGCTGTCGTCGTTGAGGGCGGCAACGAGGGCTGGAATTCATCGCCAGACCCGCGCTTGCTTGAAACTGTTACCGATGTTTACGGCAATACCGATCCCGCGGTTTGGGGGACGAGCGCGGTGCCCGGTGCTGGACACCGCTCGCGCATGGCGGCAACCACCGAGTTTAGGGTTCCTCTGCTAAAGCAGCTAACCCTCGATGTGTCCGGCCGTTACGACAAGTACAACGTTGACCCACAGGACTTTAGCCACAAAACCTACAACATCGGTCTGGAATACCGCCCGTTCGATACGCTTTTGCTGCGTGGCCGTTACGGCACGGCCTTCAAAGCACCGACCCTGTCAGACGAGTTTCAAGGTCAGAGCGGTTACTTCAACAGCACACCTGACTACCTCAACTGCGGTCGCCTGGGTTTCGCTCCTGGAAACGTAAACAACTGTCCCACGCCCTACGACACCGTTCAGTATAAGGGGTTGACCTTCGGCAACCCGGCGCTGAAGCCGATCACAGCGAAAGTCTGGAGTTACGGCTTCGTTTGGTCTCCGGTTGAACGCATGTCGATCAATGTGGATTACCTGCACTTCGACATCAACAACGAAGTCGCCCAGCTCACGGGCACGCAGCTCTCGAACACCGAATACTTGTGCGACACCGGCGCACTCGATCCGACATCCGGTACATGTACCCAGGCGTTCTCGCTGGTCACGCGCGGACCGGGTAGGGTAGTCGATGGAGTGACGCTTCTTGGCCCGATCACCAACATTTCGACGCCAAAGCTCAACGTGGCCAACGAACAGGTAAATGCCCTGACGGCAGCGTTCAACTATGCCTATGACTTCGGACGTTTCGGCACCCTGAGCTACAACATGTCCTACTCGGACGAGTTGAAGCATACATATCAGGATTTCATCACTGATCCTAAGCTTGACGAACTGCGTCATCCCAATTTCAGCACCGATTTCAAGACCAAGGTCAATGCGTCGCTAACCTGGGGCAAAGGTGATTGGAGTACGACACTGTATGTCAATCGATATGGCAGGACGCCAAATTATCTGGCTCAGCTCAACGACAATTACACGGCGAAAGGCACGGGCAAGCTCGGCGCGTGGATTCTCTACAACGCCAGCGTGACTTACACGCCGGTAAAGAACCTTGGGCTGTCTTTCCTCGTCAACAACGTGTTCAACAAAATGCCGCCTCAGGATCATAGCTATCCTGGCACGACGGCATCACCGTACAACTCGTTGGATTACAACGTGTATGGTCGCGCCATGTTCCTGGAAGCGGATTACAAGTTCGGCGCCAATTGATCTGAGCAATAGGTAAAAGTAGAACAAAAAAGCCCCGCTAATACGGGGCTTTTTTGTTAAGTAGCCAAAGTTTTATGCGCCGTGAAGTCGGATCTACTTCCCCAGAGTTCTAACCGTCAGTACCTGGCAGCAGCTAACTTTCTGTAGCGATACCCGCTCCTTCCAGCAACGCCTGAAGAGCGTCAAGCTGCGATCCATATTTTCTCCAACGATTCAGTGCACTTCGGTATATAGGGCCGCGAACCTGCACGGCGCTGGCTGTGGCAACCGGTGACGGATTTTCCTCGAACCGAAGACAGCGCTCGTCCCACGCCAAGCCGCAGAACTCGATAAGTCGCCTTGAATGACTTTCTTGCGAATCTACCAGCTCCTCGTATTTCACTTCCATGATGCGTCCGGGCAGAACGCGTTGCCAATGCGCCATGAGTCGATCAAAAAGAACGTAATATCGGCCTACGTCCAATAAATCGAATGAATAGTCGAAGAAAGGCGATTGGGGAGCGAAGAGCTGGCGAAAATTACTGAGGCACGTATCCATCGGGTTGCGTCTTAGGCAAACGATTTTTGCGTCGGGCAGCGCTTGGGCGATAAATCCGGCATAGAGAAAATTATGCGGAAGTTTGTCGGTAAAATGCGGTTTCTGCCCTGTGCTTGGACGCGTACTTGATAAATACATCTCGCCCATTTTCGCCCAGTCGATATCGTAAGCAGCTTTTATAACCTCAGCATCGATAAGGGTTGCAGAACGGCTTTCTGAAAAGTGCCTGAAAGACATGGCAAAGTTGAGAAGCTCACCTGCCGATTGCACGTTCGGGTGGCTGGAAATGATCCGTTCCACTAGCGTAGTGCCGCTTCGCGGCATGCCGATAACGAAGATCGGCTCGCTGGTCGAGTAGCTGTTGGAAGCAACGATCGGAACAGGAACGGACTCAGTTATTGCAGAAAAAATAGCTTCGTCACGCTCAATGGAATAGTCGCGTCCGGCACCGGCGGCCTTTTTGCCTTTTACGAGGTGTTCCAGTGCCTCGGGATAACTGCCGATGTCCTCATATTCTTTGGAGAGCGCCAAATGCAAACACGTTAACGCGGAAGTATCGCTAGTTGCCAATCCAATAGCAGACAATAGCGACAGCAGCTGCTTCACGTGATTTGCATTCGGTGTCTGGCGCCTTAGCTGGGAGAGCGTCAGATGCGCGCGCCAATAGTGCGGATCAAGCAAGAGGCATGTGTTCAGTTCGACTTCGGCGTCGTCGATGTCACCGGCCGCGATCAAACTTGTGGCGAGGTTATATCGGTAGGGTGCGTGTTTCGGTGCGAGCGCTACGGCCTTGCGGAAAGTAGACGCTGCGGATTCGTAGCTGCCTATCTGCGAGTGAACAACGCCTAGGGTATCAAGGGCTAGATGATCCGTTGAATCCAGTGACGACGCATGGTCGGCAGCGATTTTTGCTTCCCGGTTCCTATTGGCGACGGTCAGTGCCTTGGCAAATTGAACGGCGTACTCAGCACGCAGAGGTTCCAGGGCCGAAGCGCGCCGCAGGCACTCTATGGCCTGGGGCGTTCGCTGCAACTCGAGGTTCGAAATTCCCGCTATGTAATAAACACCGGGATGACGAGGGGCCAGAGGCAATAGTTTTGCCGCCACATCCAGTGCGGTCCCCCACTCACGTTGATTGAAGAGCCTAGTTAGCTGCGAGTAAAGCTCTTCGGGATAGGTCATGGTTGCTCATCTGGAATTGTCTGGAGAGGCGTGTTTCAGCACAGCCAAATATACAGCGTCTCCAGTTCGAAGCCGCTTTGAAATGGAACTAGAGGGAAAATTCAATATCGGATTGCGTGAGAAAATCGAGCAGATTGCGCAGCTGGGGCTGGTAATGTTTCCAACGTCCAATGGACGATGAGTAAAGCGGCTGGCGTACCTGCAGCGCACTCGCCGTACCCACGGCGGCCTGATTCGTTTCAAAATGCAGGCAGGCCTCATTCCATTCCAGCCCACAAAAATCTAGCAGACGCCGCGTCGTGGCTTCCTGGTCGTAAACAAGATCCTCGTATCGCAGCTCAAATATGCGGCCAGGTAATGTGCGCAACCAGTGCTGCATCAAGCAGTCGAACAGGACGTAATACTTCCCTGTATCGAGTAGGTCGAAGGAATAATGATAATAAGGAAGCTTTTCCAGGAATAGTTGTTGGAAATTACTGAAGCAGGTGTCCACCGGATCACGACGCAAACAGATCATCTTTGCATTGGGAAATGCTTTGGCGATAAAGCCAGCATAAAGAAAATTATGCGGCAGCTTATCGATAAAGCGGTGCGTATGTCCGGTGAGCGGACGAGTACTTTCGATGTAGTTGTCGCCAACTTTTTGCCAGTCAACGTTCAGAGTACGATTGGCAATATCGTGATCCAGCCACAGCGGCAAAGCGGATCCCCATGCTCGCCGCAATGCCACACCAAAGTTCTGTAACTCTCCTGCAGAATAAACGTCAGAATGGCTGGAAAGTATGCGATCAACCAAGGTTGTACCCGTACGTGGCATGCCAAAGACAAAAATCGGTTCGTGACTAGCATTACCTCCAGTTTGATGGATGGCCTCCGGCAGTGCTCGCTCAAGTGCTGCAAAGAGCACCTCGTCCTGTTCGATCGTGTATTTAATATCTTTGCGGCTTTCAGACTTTCCTTGCACAAGGTGATAGAAGGCTTTCGAATGCATGGCAAGATTTTCGTATTCTTTCGCCAGCGCCATATGCAGAAAAATTCTGGCTTCATGATCCGATTCGTTATGCAAGAGTAGCGAGGTCAAGCGCTTAAGATGGTTATCGTCGACCGACTGTCGCTGCAAATGTGCGAGGGCCAGATGAGCCTTCCAAAATTTAGGATTCAGCAGCAGGCATTTCTCAATCTCTAATCGTGCATCGGAAATGTCACCAGTGCTTATTAGTGAAGTGGCCAGGTTGTACCGACGATGCGCAACGTTTGGTTCGATCTCTGCAGCTTTGCGGAACATTTCAAGGGAAAGAAAATGTTGATTCGATTCTTGATAGACACTTCCCAGAATGCTGAGCGTCGTGGAATTTAAGGGTGAGAGCATCCTTGCCCGATCCGCCATAGCTCGTGCTTCTCCATTCATCCGCGCGGTCGCGAGTGCCTTGGCGTACTGCGCAATAAAATCAGGTTGTGCTGGTTCCAGTTCCACCGCCCGGCGTGCGTGCCGTATCGCCATGGCCAAATTGCGCTGCTCGAGGCAGGCCACTCCGAGGATGTAGTGGCTGCCACCGTGCATGGGCGCCAATGCAAGCAGTTGCGAGGATAGCTGTATAGCTTGCGGCCAGTTCTGCTGGTTGAGCGCTGCTATTGCAAGCCCGTAAAGCTGGTTGGAATCAATCATTTGGTCTTATCGATGCAGACTGGCCCGAATCGACAAAGAGACATCTCGACAGTCATTGACAAGTTTCCCTTGCTGAACTTCAGGCTTCGAGATCAATCCCGGCCTCAACCAACAATATTTTCAATTTACCTAAGTACGCTTCGTAGTTTTTCCAGTGCATCATTGACGAGCGATAGATTGAACTTCTGACTTGCAGCGAACTAAACGTGGAAACCGGCGCTGGATTGCTCTCAAAAGCCAAGCAGGCGTCGCTCCATGGTAGTCCGCAAAAGTCTAGTATTCGTTGCAAAGTCGTTTCCAGGCTCCGCACCAGATCTTCGTAGTGAATCTCTAGGATGGATTGCGGATACGTGAGTTGCCAGTGTGCCATCAATTGCCGAAACCTGACGTAGTACCGACCGGTATCTAAAAGATCGGTGGAGTAGTCGAACGTCGATGTGGAACGGTCAAAGAGTTGTCGGAAATTGCTGACGCAGGTGTCCAAAGGGTTTCGTCGAAGGCAGATGATTCTGGCGTTGGGGAGTGCTTTGGCGATGAATCCGACATACAGGAAATTGTGCGGCAACTTGTCGACGAAATGTTTTGCTCGGCAGTTAGTAGGCCGAGCACTTGAGAGGTAGCTGGTACCGAGGGCATGCCAGTCAAGGCTCTTCATCGCATCGGCTAACCACGCGTGCGAATGAAAAGATGTTTTGGTGCCGCCGCATGCCTGCTGTAACGCCATCGCAAAATTCTGCAGCTCGCCAGCGGAGTAAACATCCGGGTGATTGGTAATAATGCGTTCTGCTAGTGTGGTCCCCGAACGCGGCATGCCAACAATAAAGATGGGCTCTTTGGTCGGATGGCCGGTGTGCGCAGATTTGGATAGCGGAAAAAATCGCATTAAGTTGTCGAACATTGCCGCATCGCGTGTCGAAGCATTGGGACGAGTTTTCTTCAGCGTAGCTTTTCCGCGAACCAGATGGTCGAATGCCGTTGGGTAGTCCCTGAGATCTTCGTATTCCTTAGCCAGCGCCATATGAAGGTGGATTTTTGCTTCCACGTCGTCCGCGTTTTGCGCCATAAGCAACTGCAGTGCAACGACGTGATTCCGCTCTGGCGTCTGCCGCCGAATGTGCGCCAGTGACAGATGTGCCTGCCAATAGCTTGGATCCAGCGTGATGGCGCTTTGCAGCTCGGACTCCGCCACATCCACCGCACCCAGCGCTATCAGTGAGTTGGCCAGATTGAAATGTAGTGATGCCTTGTTTGGCAAAATATGTATCGCTTGCTCGAATGCCCTGATTGCTTTGTTATGCGCTTGCGCCTTAGCGTAGACAATTCCCAAGACATCCAGTGCGAAGGGGTCCCCGGGAGACAGCGACATGGCTTTGTCGGCGGCCTTTATTGCTTCACTCCACTGGCCTGTGGCAGAAAGAGCCTTGGCATGAAGCGTTGCGAAGTCTGGTCTTGTCGGATCAAGTTCGCTTGCCTGCTGCAGATACTTCGCAGCCTGATGCATTTGCTGCAATTCCATGCATGCGACGCCAGCGATGCCGTAAACGCCCGCATGGTTGACGGCAAGTGGAAGCAGTCGATCGGCTAGCGCTTGAGCTTCAGGCCACTGGCCTGCGCGAAAGGCAATCACGAGTTCGGCATAAAGTTTAGACGGATCAGTCATGCAGACTCACGGTAACTACGATAGTGGTGTTCGACTGCTTCAGCTGAGACATTGGCGACATCATCAAGCGAGTCGTCACCCACCCGCCAGCATCGCTTTGATTTTTGCCATGTGTGATTCAGCGGTTTCGCGGGTGACTTCCTTGTCCGCTTCGGGGTCTTTGCCCTGCCAGTGCAGGTCGACCTGCGGCAGTTCCTGCAGGAAGCGGCTGGGCTGGTTGCTGTGGACGTCGCCGTAGCGCTTGGTCTTCGCCGACCACGACAATGTCAGCAGCTCCTTGGCGCGGGTGATGCCGACGTACATCAGGCGGCGCTCTTCGTCGATGCGGCCTTCGTCGATGGCGCCTTCGTGCGGCAGGGTGCCGTCCTCGCAGCCGACGATGAAGACAAAGCGGAACTCCAGCCCCTTGGCCGAATGCAAGGTCATCATGCGTACGGCGTTGCCCGGTTCGTCGCGATCAGCGTGGCTGAGCAGGGCGAGCTGGGCGGCGAGGTCACCCGCGCTGTTGCCTTTTTGCATGGCGCGAAACCAGTCCGCGAGTTCTTTCAAATTACCGAGCCGACGCTCGCGCAGGCTGGCGTCGGGCGTGCTAGCGATGATCTGCGCGGCATAGCCGGTGCGGGCCAGGATCAGCTCGACCAGATCGGCGGCGTTCTGATGCAGAGAAGCGCTGCGCAGTTCGTCGAGCAGGTTGGCGAACGAGGCCAGCGCGGCGGCCGGGCGCGGCGTGAGCTGGCGTAGCACGCTGTCGCTACGGGTGGCGTCGAGCAGCGAGGTCTGGCGACTCTGCGCGAGCTGGCCGAGTTTTTCCAGCGTGGTCGAGCCGATCTCGCGCTTGGGCACGTTGACCACGCGCAGGAACGCTGCGTCGTCGCTGGGGTTGGTCAGCAGGCGCAGGTAGCACATCACGTCCTTCACCTCGGCCCGGTCGAGAAAGCTCAGCGCGCCGGTGAGGTGATAGGGAATGCGCGCCAGGCGAAAAGCTTTTTCCAGCGGACGCGCCTGGAAGTTGCCGCGGTAGAGGATGGCGATGTCGTGCCAGCGCGCCTTGTGCTTTTCCGCCAGCGTGGTGGCGATCGCGGCGACGCGCTCGGCCTCGTGCTCGGCCTCCTTGCATTCCAGTACGCGGATCGGCGGCCCTTCGGGATGCTCGCTCCACAGCTTCTTTTCGTGCAGGTGCGGGTTGTTGGCGATCAGCTGGTTGGCCGCGCGCAGGATGCGCTTGCCGCAGCGGTAGTTCTGCTCCAGCTTGATCACGCGCAGGTTGGGCCAGTCGCGGCCGAGCTGGTCGATGTTCTCGGGGTTGGCGCCGCGCCAGGCGTAGATGGACTGATCGTCGTCGCCGACGCAGGTGATGCCGCCGCGCTCGCCGGTAAGCGCCTTCAACAGGCGGTACTGGGCGTCGTTGGTGTCCTGGTATTCGTCGACCAGCAGGTAACGCAGGCGCTCCTGCCAGGTCGCGCGGCATTCGGCGTCGCTTTCCAGGATGCGCAGCGGCAGCCGTATCAGGTCGTCGAAATCGACCGCGTTGAAGGCCGCCAGCCGCTGCTGGTACATGTCGTAGATGGTGGCCGCCTCCAGCTCGCGCGGACTGCGCGCGGCGGCCAGCGCTTCTTCCGGCGACAGGCCGCCGTTCTTGGCGCGGCCGAGCAGGTTGCGGATGCCGAATAGCACGTCGTTCTTCGCACCCTTGGGCGCCAGCTCCTTGACGATGGCGCCGCTGTCGTCCGAGTCGAGTACCGAAAAGCCCCGGCGCAGGCCGGCGCGGGCGTGCTCGATCTGCAGAAACTTCAGACCCAGCGCATGGAAGGTGCACACGGTCAGCGCCTGTGCGTCATCGGCGCTGACCAGCTGACCGACACGCTCGCGCATCTCGCGGGCGGCCTTGTTGGTGAAGGTGATCGCAGCGATTTTCGAGGCGCTGAGGCCCCTGCGCGCGATCAGCCAGGCGATTTTCTGGGTGATCACCGAGGTCTTGCCGGACCCGGCGCCAGCCAGCACCAGAAGCGGGCTGTCGCAGTGTTCGACGGCGGCCAGTTGTTGCGGATTGAGCATGGTGGGATACGTGGCGTGGGCTGGTGATGGTAGCAAAGGGCGGGGGTGGAGCAGGGGCGAGGGATGAGTAGCGAGGGCGCCCGTTGTTGCTGTTGGTCATTCATCAGCCCCCTGCGGGTGCAGAACAGACCGAGCTGGCCAAAATAGTCTCTCGTCTCTCGTCTCTGCTCCGGCACCCAACGCGCACCCGTCTCCGCGCTACCATGCCCGTTCGACCGTCCGACGCGTGCCCATGGCCAAGCTCTATTTCTACTATTCGGCGATGAATGCCGGCAAGACCACCTCGCTGCTGCAGAGCGCGTACAACTATCACGAGCGCGGCATGCGCACGTTGATTCTTACGCCGGCGCTGGACAATCGTTACGGCGAGGGCGTGGTGGCGTCGCGCATCGGTCTGAAGGCGCAGGCCCGGCGCTTTGGCAGCGAGGAAAATCTGCTTGCTCTGGTCGAGGCCGACGTCGCCGCCAACGGTGCCCTGCATTGTGTCTTCGTCGATGAAGCGCAATTTTTGACGCGCGCGCAGGTCTGGCAGATCAGCGACGTGGTCGACCGGCTGACGATTCCGGTGCTGGCCTTTGGCCTGCGCACCGATTTCCGCGGCGAGCTGTTTGAGGGCAGCCAGTATCTGCTGGCCTGGGCGGACAACCTGGAAGAGATCAAGACGATCTGCCATACCGGCCGCAAGGCCACCATGGTGGTGCGGGTGGACGAACACGGCCGCGCGGTGAAAGATGGCCCGCAGGTTGAGATTGGCGGCAACGAACGCTATGTCTCGGTCAGCCGCGCCGAATTCAAGAAAATCAGCGAGGGCAGCGCCAGTATCGAGCTGCAGCAGACGGTATTGCCGCTGAACGACTAGTGCGCTGCGCACGTTACCCGAACACGAACCATCACCAGGAAACCCGCATGAGCCAACCGATCACCATCCCCGCCTGGCAGCGCCCGCACTGGCAGCCCAGCGACGAGGAGATCCTTCTGCAGTTCTACGTGTTCGGCAAGTTCGAGGCAGTGCGTGTGCCTTCGGCGGATTACGGCAGTCCGGGCCTGCCCGCCGGCATCGAGGCGGTGAACCACAATCACGCCAGCCTGCGCCAGTGGGAGGGCTATCCGCTGAAGGGCGGCATGGGCCGCATGTTCAAGGACGATGCGCCCGATGCGTACAAGCTCGCGGTGGACGCGCCCGAGGTGATGGTCGTACGCGGCACGCTCGCGGACAGCGAGGCGACCGGCTACCTGCGCGACACCTTCGGCGTGCTGGCTGGTCTGCTCGATATCGGCGGCGTGGCGATTCTGGACCCGCAGACCCTGAGCCTGCTCGACGCCGATGCGTGGCGTCGCCGTTTCCTGGTGCGCGATGGCGCGCCGATCCGTAACCATGTGCTGATCATGCGCGACGCGGAGTCCGAGCCGGATCATTCATGGATCCACACCCGCGGCATGCGCAAGTTTGGCCGCCCCGACATCAGCATCCGCGGCGTGCCGGATGCGCTGAGCGATCACGCCGGCATCCTCTGCGAAAAGCTGGTCGAACTCGAAGCGCTGGGCGCGCACTTCGTCGATGGTCAGGTGCTGGAAATCGACGGTCTGGGCGCCAGCGTGGTCGCGCAGCTGGGCGGCGGCCTGGATGACGAAGACTTCAACAATACGTTTGTCGAGTTCGAGTGGCCTGAGTAGAGAAGAGCAGGGGCGAGGGATGAGTCGCGAGGGCGCATCGGTGGCGGTCGCCGGGCGGATTATTGCCATCCGTATTCCATTCGATGCGAGTGACGCGTAGGTTGGCGGTGAGCGCAAGCGAACCCCAACAGAATCTGCGACCGGGATGTTCGACGGCTGTTGGGGTTCGCATA
>CAJCJD010000023.1 GCA_903970555.1 Vulcanimicrobiota bacterium | reverse complement strand
CTCGGCATAGGCGTGCTCGTCGGGTGGCCGGGCATGATAAAGCCTTATAGATCCCGATAGTTCTTACGCTTCTGATAGAGTCGCGCCGTCACGCTGTCGGTCACTTCATGTACATCGAGTTTCCCCAATCCACGCGAGCAGGTTTCACTTGGAACCAGGCATTGCTGCGCATCGGCAGCGAGCCCAATAACGACCTGATACTTGCCGCTGGCCAGGCCGCCGCGCATCACCTGCGCATTCGCCTCGATCGCCGTGGCTGGGTGCTGGAGGTGCTGCCCGATGCCACGCGTGTATACGTCAATGCGCGACCTGTGCGCGAGCGCGCGATCCTGCGCCCTGGCGACATGCTGAGCGTTGGCGATTGCCGCATGCTGTTGTGCGCAGACGGGACGCTAGAAAGCCGCACATCCCCCGCGATGCCCGAACAAGAACGCTGCACCGTCGCGCTACGTGCGGTGGCCGGGCCGCTCTCCGGTCAGGTGCTGCCGGTGTCGGATCGTCTGGAACTCGGTCCGCAAGGGCGCCTCCCGTTGGATCTTCCGCAGGGAGAGACGGCCTCCCTGACTTTGTTTTGGCATGACGGCCAGCTGCAACTCGAAACGGGGCAGCCGCTCGATTCGCGCTATGCCCTACGCGTGAATGGCGTCGCCACGCAGCAGGCGGTGCTTTTGCCTGGCGACCAGATCGGCATCGGCATGCATCGTTTCCTGGTCGATGCTCCTGGCCTGCAGCCCGAACCGGAGATCGTCCTGCCGGAGCCGGCGCATGAGCCGCTGCCCGAAGACGTCGCCGGTCCGCGTGGCGAAGTCTGGTGGCTTATCGTCACGGCGGCGGCACTCGCGCTTGGCATCGCGGTGCTATTGCTAGTGCATTTCTGACAAATCCGAGATAACCACCTTACATCCCGTTGACGATGTGTTGCTGCGGCGCGGCATAATGCATCGATCATCCACGACGGGAAACGGTGCGTGAGCAGGGTATGGAATTTCAGCGCGGGGCCGGCGGCATTGCCGCAGCCGGTGCTTGAACGCGCGCAGCGCGAGCTGCTTGACTGGAATGGCAGCGGTGCTTCCGTGATGGAGCAATCGCATCGCGGTAAACGCTTTATCGCCATGGCTGCAAAGGTCGAGGCGGATTTGCGCGAGCTGATGGGGATTCCGCCCGATTACGCCGTGCTGTTCGAGCAGGGCGGGGCGACCCAACACTTCGCGCAGATCCCAATGAACCTGGCGCGTGAAGGCGAGAGTGCCGATTACATCGTCACCGGCCATTGGAGCGAGAAGGCCGCCAGTGAAGCGTCCACCTACGTGCGCGTGAACGTGGCGGCCACCAGCAAGGCCGACAATTACCTGCGCATGCCTGCACGCGACACGTGGAAACTCGATCCTGCAGCCGCGTACGTGCATATCGCCACCAACGAAACGATCCATGGTGTGGAGTTTCAAGACATCCCCGATGTCGGCGACGTGCCGCTGGTCGCGGATATGTCATCGGACATCCTGTCCGGTCCGGTGGATGTCAGTCGCTTCGGGCTGATCTACGCCGGAGCGCAGAAGAACATCGGCCCTTCCGGCCTGGTGCTTCTCATCGTGCGTCGTGATTTGCTCCAGAGGCCGGGGCGCCCGATGGCGAAGATCTTCCGCTACGCCGAACATGCCGCCAACGATTCGATGCTAAACACACCCAACACCTGGGGCTGGTATCTGGCCGGGCTGACCTTCGAGTGGTTAAAGGAAAACGGCGGCCTCAACGCCATGGCCGAGCGCAATCACGCCAAGGCCACATTGCTCTACAGCACCATCGACGGTTCCGATGGCTTCTATAGCAATCCGATCGATCCGGCCGTGCGTTCGCGCATGAACGTTCCTTTCACTCTGCATGACAGCGCGCTCGATGCCGTTTTCCTGCAGGAATCGGAAGCTGCCGGCCTGATGGCTCTAAAGGGCCACAAAGCGCTGGGCGGCATGCGCGCGTCGCTGTACAACGCGGTACCGCTGGAAGCCGTGCAGGTGTTGGTTGCCTTCATGCGCGATTTCGCCAGCCGGCACGGCTGACCACGCCCAATACGGACAATTGGGCACGTTTCAGGCACTATATGGCTTGAATTCAGACTTCTTTACGCTTGGACATCCATCTCATGAACGACCCCAAGTCATCGCTGTCGCAGGTGCGCGATCGCATCGACAGCATCGACCGGCAGATCCAGGAACTGATCTCCGAACGCGCCAACTGGGCACGCGAAGTGGCGCGCGTCAAAGGCGAGGGGCTTTCAGCGATCGATTATTACCGACCCGAACGCGAAGCACATGTACTGCGCATGGTGGTGGATCGCAATCACGGGCCGCTGTCGGATACGGAGATGGTACGTTTGTTCCGCGAGATCATGTCCTCGTGTCTCGCTCAGGAAGATCCACTTAAAGTTGGTTACCTCGGCCCTGAGGGCACCTTCAGCGAGCAAGCGGTGCGCAAACACTTCGGTCATGCAGCGTATGGCCTGGCGTTGGGTAGTATTGAAGAGGTTTTCCAGGAAGTCGCGGCGGGTCATGCGGATTTCGGCGTGGTGCCGGTGGAAAATTCCGGACAAGGCATGATTCAGATTACGCTGGATCTATTCCTCACCTCCGATGCACGCATTTGCGGCGAAGTCGAACTGCGCGTTCATCAATGCCTGCTATCGCAGCGGGAGTCGCTCGAAGGCATCAAGCGTGTCTACGGCCACGCGCAATCGTTGCAACAGTGCAAGACATGGTTGCGTGTCAACTTGCCCGATGCCGAATGCATCGCCGTGCATAGCAATGCGGAAGGTGCGCGTTTGGCGCGACACACCGACGATGCGGCCGCGATCGCAGGCGCCACTGCGGGCAAAATTTACGGGTTGAAAACGGTGGCCGACGCCATTGAAGATCGCGCCGACAACACCACGCGCTTTCTGGTGATTGGGCGCTCCTTGTTTCCACCATCAGGCAACGACCGCACGTCGCTGCTGATTACCGTCAACGACAAACCTGGCGCGCTTTACGATGTGCTGAGCCCGTTCGCCAAACATGGCGTCAGCATGAACCGCATCGAATCGCGCCCGGCGCATACCGGCAAGTGGCAATACGCCTTCTTTATCGACGTCTCTGGCCATATCGACGATGCACCCTTGCAATCCGCGCTGAAAGATATGGGCCCGGTGGCCACACAAGTGCGCGTGCTTGGTTCCTACCCGGTGGCGCTTCCATGAGCGGCGCACAACGTCTGGATTGGATCAGCCAACCTGTCGCTTCCTTGCATGGCAACGTCGTGGTGCCGGGCGACAAGTCGGTTTCGCATCGTTCGATGATGCTGTCAGCCATTGCTGAGGGAACGTCGCATATTCGTGGCTTTCTCGAAGGCGAAGACACGCGCGCCACGGCTGCTGTGTTGGCACAGCTTGGCGTATCGATCGAAGCACCCTCGGCGGGCGAGCGCATCGTGCGTGGCGTGGGCCTGCGTGGCTTGCGCGGTTCGTCCCAGCCGCTCGACTGCGGCAATGCCGGCACGGGCATGCGTTTATTGACGGGTTTGCTGGCAGGACAAGCTTTCGATAGCACGTTGATCGGCGACGAATCGCTCTCCAAACGTCCCATGCGGCGCATCACTGATCCGCTTGCGAAAATGGGTGCGCAGATCGATAGCCAAGATGGTTTGCCGCCCCTGCACGTGCGGGGTGGGCGATCGCTACACGGCATTCGCTACGAATTGCCGGTGGCCAGCGCGCAGGTCAAATCGGCGCTTCTGTTGGCAGGCTTGTACGCCGAAGGCAGCACGGAAGTGATCGAGCCGCATCCGACGCGCGATTACACCGAGAGCATGCTTGCAGCGTTCGGATGGCCGATTACGTTCTCTCCCGGTTACGCGAAATTGGAGGGCGGTCATCGACTGCGTGCGACCGATGTCGTAGTGCCTGCCGATTTCTCTTCCTCCGCTTTTTTCCTTGTCGCAGCGAGCATCGTGCCTGGTTCTGTTTTGCGCTTGCCGGCTGTGGGACTGAATCCGAGGCGCACCGGATTGCTCGAAGCCTTGCGCTTGATGGGCGCCGATATCCGCATCGAAAATCGGGGTGAAAGCGGCGGCGAGGCTGTGGGTGATCTGATCGTGCACCATGCCCCGTTGCACGGCATCGAGCTGCCAGAAGCACTGGTGCCGGACATGATCGACGAGTTCCCGGCATTGTTTATCGCAGCGGCGGTAGCCAAAGGGCGAACGATTGTTCGCGGTGCCGCCGAATTACGCGTGAAGGAATCGGACCGCATTGCGACCATGGCGGCTGGTATGCGCGCGCTCGGCGTCAGCATCGAAGAAACGCCGGACGGCGCGATCATCGACGGTGGAGCGATCGGTGGCGGCGCGGTGGACAGTCATGGCGATCACCGCATTGCCATGAGCTTCGCTGCGGCAGGTTTGGTAGCACAAGGCGCTATCACCATTCGCGATTGCGCCAATGTCGCGACCTCGTTCCCGGGGTTCGTTGAACTGGCCAACGGCTGCGGTTTTGCATTGAGCACGGCGAGGTAACTCGTCTACGGACGCGGTTGCAGGTACGCTTGCGCGCGTTCGCAACGAGGTCATCATGTCCGCTGCCGTGCCCGCTTTCATCGTCGCCATACCCGCCCGCTACGGCTCAACCCGCTTGCCGGCCAAGCCGCTGCGCGATATTGCGGGGGTGCCGATGGTGGTGCGGGTGGCGCAGCGTGCGTTGCTGGCGGGCGCCGCTCAAGTGGTAGTGGCTGTGGACGATGCGCGTATCGCCGACGCGCTGGCCGGGCAGGGCGTGGATGTATGCATGACGCGCAGCGACCATGTCTCTGGCAGCGACCGCCTTGCCGAATGTGCGGCCCACTATGGTTGGCCAGCTGATGCCATCGTCGTGAACTTGCAGGGCGACGAACCGTTTGCACCCGCCGCCGGTGTACGCGAAGTAGCTCGCGCGCTGGCCGAGGACGATGCCCCGATGGCGACATTGGCCGCGCCTATTGCCGATGCGCATGAGCTGTTCGATCCCAACGTGGTCAAGCTGGTAAGGGCAGCCAGCGGTCGCGCCCTGTATTTCAGCCGTGCACCGCTGCCTTGGGCTCGCGATGCTTTTGCGGCAAGCCGGGATGCGTTGCCGGAAGGATTGCCTTTCTTGCGACACATCGGCATCTACGCTTATCGCGCCGGCTTTCTTCAGCAGTACGCCACGCTGTCGCGGACACCGCTGGAACAAGCCGAGTCGCTGGAACAGTTGCGCGTTCTGGAACACGGTTATCCGATCGCCGTGCGCCTCACACCCGAACCGTTTCCGCCTGGCATCGATACCGAAGCCGATCTGCAGCGCGCCGAAGCCTGGTTGAGCAGTCAGCCCCAATGATCCGCAGCATTTTGTTTGTGTGCCTGGGCAACATCTGCCGCTCGCCGCTGGTGGAGGCTGTGGCACGCAAGCGGTTTGCTGAAGCGGAATTGGATATCGATGTGGCGTCTTGCGGCACGGGCGGTTGGCATGTCGGTGCCGGCGCCGATTCACGCATGTGTAAGGCCGCATTCGCGTCCGGTTACGAGCTGGATGCCCATCGTGCGCGGCAACTGCATGCGACGGACTTCGAGCGCTACGACCTGTTATTGGCTATGGATCTCGACAACCTGCGCGAGATAAACCGCGTGGCGCATTCGCTGCCGGGCGAGCGTGCCGCACTATTCCTGGAATGGGCAGGCATCGCATCACCGCGCGAGTTTCCCGATCCCTACTACGGCGAGCAGGCGGGCTTCACTCAGTCTGTCGCCTTGGCCGAGCAGGGTGTCACGGGCCTGATCGAGCGCCTGCGCGCCGGCTGAATCCCGGCTGCCGGCTGGCGCGTAGAAATCACGCCAAACCAGCTAAAATCGTCCTTATGCAGCCCGCTTCCCCGCAGGCCTTCGATGGCAAGGCCTTTGTCAGCACACTCTCCACGTCACCCGGCGTCTATCGTTATTTCGACGAGAGCGATGAGTTGCTGTATGTGGGCAAAGCCAGCAACTTAAAAAAGCGCGTCGGCAGCTATTTCCTCAAGCCGCGGATGGAACCGCGCATCGCCGCCATGGTGGCGCAGATCGCGCGTTGCGAGATCACCGTCACGCGCACCGAGGCCGAGGCGCTACTGCTCGAATCCCAGCTGATCAAGGCGCTCAAGCCGCGCTACAACATCATGCTGCGCGACGACAAAAGCTACCCGTATATCTATCTTTCGGGTAACGAGGAATACCCGCGGCTGGCCTTCCATCGTGGCGCGCGCAACCAGCCTGGTCGCTACTTCGGGCCTTTCCCGAGTGCCTTCGCCGTCCGCGAAAGCCTCAACCTGATGCAGAAACTGTTCAAGGTGCGCCAGTGCGAGGACAGTTATTTTCGCAATCGCTCAAGACCTTGCCTGCAGTATCAGATCGGTCGTTGCACGGCCCCATGCGTGGGCCTCATCAGCCCCGAGGAATACCGCAGCGATGTTCGCCATGCGGAGATGTTCCTGGAAGGCCGCAGCGGCGTGGTGATCGACGAACTGGCTGGCGCGATGGAGCAAGCCAGTGCCGCCCTGAACTTCGAGCGCGCCGCTGCCTTGCGCGATCAGGTCGCCGGGCTGCGCAAACTGCATGCACAGAATCACGTGCAGGGTTCTACGGCAGATATGGATGTCATTGCCTGCCGCATCGAGTCAGGCATTGCCTGTGTCAGCGTGCTGTTCTTCCGCGATGGCATCAGCTTGGGTACGCGCGATTTTTATCCGCGCTTGCCGCTGGATGCTGAACCCGCTGACGTGCTGGCGCAGTTTGTTGCGCAGTACTACCTGGATCGACCGGTGCCGCGCGAGATCGTTCTTGGCGAGGCGATTGCCGATGAGCAGATCCTTGGCGAGGTGCTCTCACAGCAAAGCGGCCATGCCGTCGAGATTAAAACGCGCGTGCGCGGCGAGCGCGCGCAATTCCTGCAAATGGCCGAGCGCAACGCGCATGCCTCGCTCACGTCGCGTATCGCCAGTCGGCAGACGCTGGGAACACGCTTCGAAGATCTGCAGCAATTGCTCGGCCTGGACGAATCGCCGCGCCGCATCGAGTGCTTCGATATCAGCCACACGCGCGGTGAGGCGACAGTCGCGTCCTGCGTGGTGTTCGGCCCGGAAGGACCGGAAAAATCCCATTACCGCCGGTTCAATATCAGCGGCATCACACCAGGCGACGATTACGCCGCCATGCACCAGGCACTCACGCGTCGCTTCCGTAAAGTGGCTGAAGGCGAGGGCGTGCGCCCGGACATCCTGTTGATCGATGGCGGCAGCGGGCAGGTGGCCCAGGCGCTGGATGTGTTGCGTGAGCTGGGCATCACCGGCATCGAGGTAGTGGGTGTTGCCAAAGGTCCGGGCCGTCGTGCTGGCGAAGAAACCTTGGTGCTTGCCGGTTCCGGCCGTGAGATCCACCCCGGCCCGACATCGCCGGCTTTGCACCTGGTCGCCGCCGTGCGCGACGAGTCGCACCGTTTCGCCATCAGCGGGCATCGCAAGCGTCGTGAAAAAGCCCGCGAGCGCAGTGTTCTGGAGGACGTGCAGGGCGTCGGCGCCCGTCGGCGCACGGCCTTGCTCAAAGCCTTCGGCGGCTTGGCCGGGGTCGAGGCCGCCGGTGTCGAGGAACTGATGCAGGTCAAGGGGATTGATCGCGGCCTTGCCGAACGCATCTATGACGCATTGCACGCCTGATCCGATGCCCTGGATCACGCCGACTCGTGCGACACTGAACAAAACGGATAGAGATCGATGCGCATCAATTTGCCGACCTGGCTAACGCTGTTCCGCGTGGCGCTGCTGCCGGTGATGGTGCTGGTATTTTACCTTCCGTTTCGCGGGCACAACCTCACAGCAGCCGTTGTGTTCGCCCTGGCCGGTGTCACGGATTGGCTCGACGGCTATCTTGCCCGTCGGCTAAACATGACCTCCAAGTTCGGCGCTTTCCTCGATCCCGTCGCGGACAAATTGATGGTGGCGGTCACGCTGTTCATGCTGGTGGCCTCGCATCGCGGTGATTGGTCCGGCATCGTGATGGCGATCACTGCAGCGATCATCGTCGGACGCGAGATCAGCATTTCCGCATTGCGCGAATGGATGGCCGAGATCGGCCTGCGCGCCACCGTGCGGGTGGCCTTTATCGGCAAACTGAAAACGGTGGCGCAGATGGTGGCCTTGGTCGTGCTGATTCTTCAGCACGAGAAAGATGCCGAGGCCTTGCGGCTGTATCACATCGGCGAAGGGCTGCTGGTGATCGCGGGCGTGCTCACCATCTGGTCGGGCCTGTACTATCTGCGTGCCGCCTGGCCGGCCTTGCAAGGGGAAGACACCCCCGTGACCGAGCAGGATCCTCGTCCGTCGTCGCCCGCATCATCTGTTGTGCCGCCCGGTGATCGAAACGCTTGACGGTTTGGTTTCACACGTTAAAATGCGCGGCTCCGATGCGGGAATAGCTCAGTTGGTAGAGCACGACCTTGCCAAGGTCGGGGTCGCGAGTTCGAGTCTCGTTTCCCGCTCCAGTTTTCAGATAAGGCCCCAGGTCAACGCCCGGGGCCTTGTCGTATAAAGTGGTTCAAGTATGTACGGCAAGTTGCTTGAATCATTGCAAAAAAGCAGCTCCGGCTATTCACATCTGAGCCGCTTCTGCTATAGTTACAAACTCCGATGCGGGAATAGCTCAGTTGGTAGAGCACGACCTTGCCAAGGTCGGGGTCGCGAGTTCGAGTCTCGTTTCCCGCTCCAGTTTCATGCAAAGCCTCGGTGCCACCGAGGTTTTGTTTTTTAGGGGAGTCCCGATCCGGTAAGATCGAGAATCCCAGCAATGGCCGGGTGGCAGAGTGGTCATGCAGCGGCCTGCAAAGCCGTGTACGCCGGTTCGATTCCGACCTCGGCCTCCATTGCAATCAAAGACTTAGGCGCCGAAAGGCGCCTTTTTCTTTGAACATGAGGGCGCGCTAAGTGCTTGAAAGAACTGTTTTGCCAGCCGAGTCTGGGAGGCAAACTCGCGTAAGCGTACGTAAAGTTCGCTTACGTGAGTTCAAAGATGACCACAAAGCGCAAGCGTGGAGAAACTTGGCATTACACAATCAAACGTGCAGGGCTTTTACCAAAGCCAATCTATTTGACGTTCGACGACGAAGGGGAAGGCGACGAATATGTGCGCCGCGTTGAAGCGTTGCTCGATCGTGGTGTTGTGCCTGATGACTTCAATGAAAAGTGCGAGGTGCAACGTACGCTGCGCGAGAACATTACGCGTTACCTTGGGGCCCAGCACGTCGGCAAAGACGATGGCAATCTTCTCGGCATCGTAGCGCAACGATTGCCGCGCGATTTGCAGTTGTCCCTGCTTACCTTCACATGGGCCACCACTTGGGTCACCACGCTTAAGCGGGAACAGAATCTCGCACCATCTACGCTTCGCAAGCACGTTGGCGCGCTGCCTAGGCTGGCTAGCCGGTCACGGTGATATACCGTTCAATCCGCTGCGGTCGCTGCCGAAGGGTTACGCTGTGTACACGCCGGCGGACATTGCTGCAGTAGTAAATGTCGATGGCACACCCAAGGTGGATACCGAGCGAGACCGGCGCCTAGAGTCAGGTGAAGAACCAAGAATTCGAACAGTGCTCGCCGGCGCTAAGCATCCAGAAAAGCAACGTGCTTTGGAATTGAAGCATGCTCCGATGCTGGCGCTTCTTTTCGATATGGCTGTTGAGTTTCATCCAAAACTGAGCCACTTCATAGGGTGATTTTCGTCGAATTTTGAGCCACCACCCCGCACCCTCCGCTCAAGCCTGAGCGGGAGTAACAGGAGTGATCGACGTGGCCTTATTAAGCGTGATTCGACGCT
>CAJCJD010000022.1 GCA_903970555.1 Vulcanimicrobiota bacterium | reverse complement strand
CGAAATGCGGAATGAACACCGCCAGCAGCATGATGAAAGCCACCAGCATCAACAGGAAAGCGTGCTTCTCCACCACCTTTAGCTCCGTGCGCATCGCCACACCCGCCGCGACAAGACCGAGCGAGAGGTACATCAGGTGATGCTTGAGGAAATAGAACTCGCCGAAGTGTTGGCTATCGGCCATGGCGATGGAGCTGGACGCCACCATCACGACGCCAAGACAGGCAAGGCCAACCAAGGCCACCAGCAGCGGCAAGTCAAACTTGCCGCGCGGGCCCTGTCGCCGCTGTGCCTGCGATGTGCCAAAGCCAAACATCGATCAACGCACCTTCAAGGTTGCTAAACCAATAAGCACCAGCACCACGCTGATGATCCAAAAACGCACGATCACCCGAGGCTCGGGCCAGCCCTTCAATTCGAAGTGGTGATGAATTGGCGCCATGCGGAAGATGCGCTTGCCAGTCATCTTGAAGCTGGCGACCTGCATCATCACCGACGCTGTTTCCATCACGAATACGCCGCCCATGTTCAGCAGCACGACTTCCTGACGCACGATCACCGCGATCGCGGCCAACGCCGCACCAATGGCCAGCGCACCCACGTCGCCCATGAATACCTGCGCGGGATAGGTGTTGAACCAAAGGAAGCCCAGCCCCGCACCGGACAAGGCGCCACAAACGATGGAAAGCTCGCCCGCGCCGGGAATTGCCGGAATGCCGAGGTACTCGGAAAACACCTTATTGCCGGCAAGGTACGCGAACACGCCCAACGCACCCGACACCAATACCGTGGGCATGATCGCCAAACCATCCAAGCCATCGGTGAGATTCACCGCGTTGGAGAAGCCCACGATCATGAAGTAGGCGATCACGATGAAGAACACGCCCAGCGGCACCGCCACATGCTTGAACAGCGGCACGAATAGCGCGGTCTCTGCCGGAATGACGGCGCTGTGATACAGGAACCATGCCGCGCCAAGACCGAATACCGACTGCCAGAAATACTTCCAGCGCGAAGCGAGACCGCGACTGTCCTTCAACACCAGCTTGCGATAGTCGTCGTAGAAACCGATCGCGCCGAAGCACAGCAGCACCGCGAGAACCAGCCACACGTAACGATTGGCCAGATCGGCCCACAACAACGTGGAAACCGCTACGGCGAGCAGGATCATCACGCCGCCCATGGTCGGCGTGCCGGCCTTCGACAGATGCGTCTGCGGACCATCCTTGCGCACCACCTGCCCAGCCTTCAGCGCACCAAGCTTGCGGATCAATGCAGGTCCGCACAGCAGCGACATCGCCATCGCCGTCAGCGCCGCCATGATGGTGCGGAAGGTGATGTACTGAAAAAGATGCAGAGCGGTGAAATGCCGCGCCATCCAATCTGAAAGCTCAAGCAGCATTGGGCGCACCCTCCTCTGGCCGCGCGTGCTTCAGCGCAGCGACAACGTGTTCCATGCCCGCCGAGTGCGAGCCCTTGACCAGACAAGTCACTCCGGCATGTATCTGCGCGCGTAGCGCATCGATCAACGCCGCCTTGTCTGCAAAATGAGTGCCGCCCGTGCCAAAGGCCTCGACAGCCGCCACATTCAGCGGGCCTACGGCGAGCAACTTCTGGATACCTTGCTCGCGCGCATGGCGGCCAACGCCTGCATGCAACGCACGCGCATCTGCACCCAGTTCTGCCATGTCGCCCAGCACCAGCCAGCGCTCGCCTTCGGCCAAGGCAAGTGTGTCGATCGCGGCGTGCATGGAACTTGGATTGGCGTTGTAGCTGTCGTCGATCAACGTCCAACCCATCGGCATCGCGATGCGCTTCAAACGTCCTTCGACTGCCGTCGCGTTTTCAAGGCCAGCAACGATGGTGTCCAGCGGCACATCCAAAGCCAGCGCGATCGCACTGGCCGCCAACGCGTTGGCAATGTTGTGGCGGCCCGGCAGCGGCAGCGACACTTCCGCATCACCATGCGGCGTGCTCAGCACGAAGCGCGAGCCATCGACCCGCTGTTCCAGGATATCGGCGCCGATATCGGCTTTGTGATCCAGACCAAAACGCAACACCTTGCGGCCGCCAGCCAGTCCGCTGAAGAAACTGGCGAAGGCGTCGTCGGCGTTGATCACCGCCACGCCGTCGGCAGGCAATGCGCGATACAGCGCGCCCTTGGTTTCAGCCACCATTTCGATCGTACCCATCCGCTCAAGATGCGCGGGCGCGATGAGATTGACGAGGCCGATATCGGGCCGTGCGATGGCAGCGAGATAATCGATGTCGCCGGGTTTGCCGGCACCCATTTCGAGCACGGCATATTCGGTATCTTCCGGCATCCACAGCAGGGTCAGCGGCAGGCCGATTTCATTGTTGTAGCTACCCGCATTCACATGCGTGCGGCCATGACGCGAAAGGATCGCCGCGGTGAGCGTCTTCACCGTTGTCTTGCCATTCGAACCGGTGATGCCGATCACGCGCGCATTGCGTTGCGCACGCACGGCGCTGGCCAGATCGCCCAGCGCCAATTCAACGTTATCGACTTGCACCTGCGGCAGGTCGATATCAACGCGGTGTTCGACCAGCGCCGCTACCGCGCCGCGCGCTTTGGCGTCGGCGAGGTAAGCATGGCCATCGACGTGCTCGCCTTTGAACGCGGCAAACAGGTCGCCAGCCTTGACCTTGCGCGAATCGATCGCCACGCCGGTAATACCGGCATCGGCACCAAGCATGAGGCCGTGCGTCCACAAAGCGATGGCGCTCAGCTGCATCATGCGTGCCCCTCCAACGCGTTGCGCGCGACGGCCATATCGTCGAACGCGCGCTTGCCGCCTGCGCCTTCCTGATAGGTCTCATGACCTTTACCGGCAATGAGCACGACATCGCCCGGAGTCGCCATGTTCAGCGCCGCACGAATCGCCGCTTCGCGGTCGCGCATAACCGTCGCGGCTTTCGGCTGGGCCATGCCGGCCAGGATCTGCGACACGATTTGGTCGCCGTCTTCGCCACGCGGGTTGTCGTCCGTAACGATGGCAACATCCGCCAGCCGCTCAGCGATACGACCCATTTGCGGACGCTTGCCCGCATCGCGCTCGCCACCACAACCGAATACGCAGATCAACCGTGCGGCGCAATGCGCGCGCAAAGCCGTCAGCGCTTGTTCCAGTGCATCCGGCGTGTGCGCGTAGTCCACAACCACCAGCGGCAGCCCTTGTACGCCACCGATGCGATTCATCCGCCCATTGACGGGCTCGAGTGCTTCGACGGCAGACACGATGCGCTCGAAGGACTCGCCCAGCGCACCAAGGCAACCGATCACCGTGAGCAGATTCGCCACATTGAAGCGCCCGAGCAAGCGGCTGCGGATTTGCTGCACACCCCACGGCGTGCGCAGCTCAAATGCCACGCCTTCGGCGGAGGTGACGATATCGCTTGCGGCAATCTCTGCCTGAGCATCGCCCGTGCTGCTCAAGCGCAGCGCATGCACATCAGGTGCCAGCATGCCGACCAGCTCACGACCAAACGCATCGTCCGTGTTGATCACGGCCGCTTCAAGATCCGGCCATGCAAAGAGCTTCGCCTTGGCCGCGCCATAGGCTTGCATGCTGCCGTGGTAATCGAGGTGATCGCGCGTAAGATTGGTGAACGCGGCGACCTCGAACGCTGTCGCTGCAACGCGCCCTTGTTCAAGTGCGTGCGACGACACTTCCATGGCAACGTGCGTCGCGCCAGCGTGATGGAATTCCGCCATCAATCGCTGCACAGCGATAGCGTCCGGCGTGGTGCGTTCGCCTTCGGTCAGCTGTCCATGCAGGCCCGCGCCCAGCGTGCCGATGGTAGCCGCGCGATGACCGAGCTTTTCCAATGCCTGCGCCAGCAACTGCACCGTGGACGTTTTGCCGTTGGTGCCGGTTACGCCGATGACGCGCATCGACTCGGATGGACGCCCGTAGAAACGCGAGGCGATTTCGCCGACGAAGGTGTGTAGGCTGTCGATCCACAATACCGGCACGCCAGGGTCATCCATCACGTGCGACGGCGCCTCGGCCAGCACGACACTGGCGCCACGCTGCACTGCACCGGCGACGAACTCGATGCCGTGTCCGCGTGTGCCGCGCAGCGCGAAGAAGGCTTCGCCAGCGCGCACATGGCGCGAATCCAAAGCAAGCCCAGATACGACAATCGGCCCTGCGGCCGTTGTCTCGGCAATCCCTTGCAGCAAATGGTCGAGGCGTTGACCGCTCATGGCGAATCCCCGTCGACGACTTCAGCATCTTTCCCGACATTTTGTTGCGGGGCATTGCCTGCCAGACCACCATCGGGCTGCAGCGGACCACCAACGTACCAGCGTCCGATGTTGTCCGGCGGCACATCCAGCAAACGCAACGCACCGCTCATCACGCGCTGGAATACAGGTGCCGAGACGACGGCGCCGAAGTAGCCACCCTTCTTCGGATTGTTGATAACAACCACGCCAATCAGCTGCGGATTTGTCGCTGGCACGATGCCGGCAAACAGCGAGTTGTAGCTGTTCTTGGCATAGCCGCCGCCGGTGGCCTGATGCGCGGTGCCGGTCTTGCCGGCCACGGCATAGTTGGCAATCTGCGCGCGCGTGGCGGTGCCGCCGGGCGCGGTGACGGTTTCGAGCATGCTCACCAGCTCACGTGCGATCTGCGGCGTAACGATCTGCTTGCCCGGATTGTCCCCACCCTTGATGAACGTCGGCGAATGCATCACGCCGTCATCGGCCAGCGCGGAATACGCGGTGGCCAATTGCAACGGCGTGACGTTCATGCCGTAACCGTAGGCCATCGTCGCCTTTTCGATCGGGCGCCACGCATGACCCACTTTCAAATAGCCGGACGATTCACCCGGAAAACCGCTGCCCGTGCTGTCACCGAAGCCAAAACCTCTGTAAACGTCGTAGACGAACTGCGTATCGAGCGACAGCGAAATCTTCGCAGCACCAATATTGCTGGACTTGGTCAGCACGCCGGTCGGCGTCAACACGCCATTGGGATCGTCGTCGCGAATGTCCTTGCCGTAGAACATCCAGTGACCATTGCCGGTGTCCACCAGCGGAGTGGTCGGCGTGTACTTGCCGCTGGATAAAGCCGCCGCCATGGTGAACGGCTTCATGGTCGAGCCCGGTTCGACCACGTCGGTCACCGCGCGATTGCGACGCTGCGAACCGTTGGTTCCCATCACCGTATTTGGGTTGTACGTCGGCAGACTGACCATCGCCAGGATCTCGCCGGTGTGCACGTCGAGTACCACCATGGCGCCCGAGTCGGCCTGCACATCATCGATCTGATTTTTCAGTTCGCTGTAGGCAAGGAACTGAATGCGCCGATCGATGCTAAGCGTGAGGTTCTGGCCGGGCTGCGGCGCGCGTACCTGCTCAACATCTTCGACGATGTGGCCCATGCGATCGCGAATGACGCGCTTCGCGCCAGGCTTGCCGGATAGCCAGCTGTCGAAAGCCAGCTCCAGGCCTTCCTGGCCGTGGTCGTCGATATTGGTGAAGCCGAGCACGTGGGCGGTCACTTCGCCGGACGGGTAATAACGCTTGTATTCGCGCTGTCCGTTGACGCCCGGCACGCCGAGCGCGAGCACCGCCTGCGCGGCATCCGGACTCATCTGCCTGCGCAGATAGGCGAATTCGCGGTCGGCGCGCTGCTCGAGATAGGACTTCAGATCATCGGGATTGGTGCCCAGCGCCTGCGCCAATGCGGGAATGCGGTCGGCGTTTTCGAGCACCTGCGACGGTACCACCGTGATGGAGACCATCGGCGTGGAAACAGCAAGAGGCTCGCCATTGCGATCGAAGATCGTGCCGCGCGACACCGCGATCGGCACTTCGCGCAGGAAGCGCGCGTCGCCCTGGTCTTGATAGAACTGCTTGCGCACGACCTGCAAGTCGAACGCGCGTGCCACCAGGCCTACCGATGCGGCGCCGAGCAGACCGACCACCAGCAACATGCGCCGACGCGCACTCGAGCCGACGCCCTGGCGGCGCGCGGCCGGTTTGGCGGGGATGCGCGGACGCGGGTTCATTGCTGCACCAACCGCACGTTCTGCGGACTCGGCATGGACATGTCGAGCTTGCTGCGCGCTTCGGTATCGATGCGGCGCGGCTCGGCCCAGGTGGCTTGCTCCAGTTCGAGCTGGCCGTATTCGATATTCAGATCGTCGCGCCGACCCTGCAGCTGCGTGAGCTGCACGAACAACACGCGGCTCTGGTGCCGCGTCCAGACCACGGCAATGGCACTCACCATCACCGCAGCTAGCAGCAAGAGCAGGCAGAAGACGCCGATGGCCTTCATGCCGGATGCTCCCCGGATAATTTTTCCGCCACGCGCAGAACTGCGGAGCGTGCACGCGGATTCGCCGCCTGCTCCGCGTCGGACGGAAATTGCGCCTTGCCTACAGCCGCCAACCGTGCGGGCGGAGCGACCGCTGGCGGACCGCGACGGCTGCCCTGCACGCGGCCGGAATGATCGCGAATGAACAATTTCACCGCGCGATCTTCCAGCGAGTGAAAGCTGATCACCGAAAGACGGCCACCGACGTTGAGCCGCTCGAGCGCCGCGCCGAGCCCGCGCTGCAGTGCTTCCAGCTCGCCGTTCACGCGAATGCGCAAAGCTTGGAAACTGCGAGTCGCCGGATGCTTGCCCGGTTCGCGACGACCCACTACGCGCTCGATCAGCGCGGCCAACTCGCCCGTGCGGGTGATCGGCGACTCCGCGCGGTGCTCGACAATGGCGCGGGCAATCTTGCGGCTGAAGCGTTCTTCGCCGAAGGTCCAAAGCACGTCGGCAATCTCGCGCTCGTCGGCATGGGCGAGAAAATCCGCAGCGCTTTCGCCCTGCGTGGTATCCATGCGCATGTCCAGCGGCGCATCGGCCATGAAGCTGAAACCGCGCGCGGCTTCATCCAACTGCGGCGAGGAAACGCCGAGGTCGAGCAGCACGCCATCGAGCCCAGCGGCGGTTTCATCCCACTCGGCCATGGAAGAAAAATTGGCATGAAGGATCGACACGCGCGGATCGGCGGCGAATTCCTTCTGCGCCGTGGCGATAGCCTGAGGATCGCGATCCATCAACAGCAAACGTCCTTCGGGACCCAGGCGCGACAGCACGGCGCGGGCGTGACCGCCGCGTCCGAACGTGCCATCGAGATAACGCCCGCCTTCCCGCACGGCGAGACCCTCCACCGCTTCATCCAGCATCACCGGGATGTGCCGCAACTGATCGGCCATGCCGCACTCCCGCTCTATGTCCGCAATCACCCCGCGCTCGACCGTCACCGGTTAGAGCCGCAAGTCCGTCATGTCGTCGCTGATCTCGTCTTCGCCGATGGTCTGGCGGATCTTGGCCAGGTGGGCCTGTTCGCTCCACAGCTCGAACTTGTTGCCCATGCCCAGCAAAACCGCCTTTTTCTCGATGCCTGCCGCCATGCGCTGGCTAGCCGGCAACAGGATGCGCACCGCGCTGTCCGGCTCGACCATCGCGGCCGCGCCAACCAGCTTCATCTGCAAGGCTCGATGTACGGCCTTGACGTTCGGCAACGCATTCACCTGGTCTCGCACCCGCTCCCACTCCGCGTGCGGGAACAGCCAAAGGCAGCCCGTCTCGAAAGGGTTGTAGGTGATCACCAGCCGATTGGCGCAGGCCCCCGCTACCAGCTCCCGATATGTGGTCGGGATGGCTAGCCTGCCCTTGTCGTCGACGGTGATGGCGGTCTCGCCCTGAAACACGACCTGTGAACTCCACGAAATCCCACGATTTCACACAGGAATCCACGATAGTCTCAGCCCCTGAGACTGTCAAGGGATTTTTGCTTGTGAATCAAGGAGAAAGGCAATAGTGTGGCTGAAATTCCAGCGATTTCGAGGAAGCATTCCGAGGTGCTTGATCGCTGTAGTTTTTTTGCCTCAGAACCTACTGTAAATGCCTACTCGATCACACGCTTTTGGAGCCCCCGCATGAACCGACGTTCATGCGAGGCGATAGGCCGCCGTCACCACCCATCCGACACGAGCAGATGGAGGATGACGACGGTTGGAAGAGGTGGAGTCGGCCTATAAGCCGGGTTCTGTACGCCTTGCGGCGCGACAGTCATTCCTCTCGGCCAGACGTCACCGTCTGGCTCCAGCAACCTACCCGGGAACAACGCGGGCCGCGTTATCGTTCCCCTATTTGGTCTTGCTCCGAGTGGGGTTTACCGTGCCACGCGACGTTATCCCCGCGCGCGGTGCGCTCTTACCGCACCGTTTCACCCTTACCTGTGCCCTTGCGGGCCATCGGCGGTTTGCTTTCTGTTGCACTGGCCGTCAGCTCACGCTGCCCAGGCGTTACCTGGCACTCTGCCCTATGGAGCCCGGACTTTCCTCGATACGCTTGCGCGCGACGCGACTGTCCGGCCGACTCCGTTGGCGATTATAGCGGCCATGCCTTGGGCACGGGGTCCAAAAAGCAGAATCTAAGGATAAATGGCCTGATCGCCATCGTTGCGCCCGAACTTCGTCATCCTTCGCCCTTGTCGCCATACAGCGATTTTCGCGACGCGCCGGTGATCGCCGCCGCCAGCTTGGCGGCCTTCGCGGGCGGCAGCTCTTCTCGCAAGATTGCGAAAACGCGCTGCCCTTCCGCGAGTTTCGCATCGGCATCCTCACCACGACCGGCCACCAAAATCACGCATTCGCCCCGCTGCTGATTTGGATCTTCGGCCACGCGCACCGCCAATTCCGCCAACGGCTCGCCGATCACCGTCTCGAACAATTTGGTGAGTTCGCGCGCCAGCACCGCTTCGCGTTCGGCACCGAATACATCGCGCATGTCGACGAGACTTTCCGCAACGCGATGCGACGATTCGTAGAAAATCAGCGTGCGCGGATCGCCTGCAAGCTCTTCAAGCCGACTGCGCCGTGCCGAGGATTTCGGTGGCAAAAATCCCTCGAAGACAAAGCGATCGCTGGGCAATCCCGCCACGGAAAGCGCAGCAATCGCCGCACACGCACCCGGTATCGGCAAGCAACGAATGCCCGCTTCGCGTGCAGCGCGTACCAGGCGAAAGCCCGGATCGCTGATCAGCGGCGTACCCGCATCCGAAATCAGCGCGACCGATTCGCCCTGCTCCAGTCGCCGCACAATCGCCGCAACCGCCTCGCGTTCATTGTGTTCATGCAGCGCGATCAGCGGCGTAGCAATGTTGTGCTGAAGCAGCATGGGCCGACTATGCCGCGTGTCTTCGGCAGCGATGACCGTGACATTACGCAGGGTTTCGATGGCTCGCGTGGAGATATCGTCGCGGTGACCAATTGGCGTCGCCACCACCCATAAGCAGCCGGCCTGGTTCGATGACATTTTGAATACCCTTTCGCGGCGACCTGCCGATACGATCGGCTATGATCGCGCAATCGCTGCCCTTGTCGATAAGAATCGAGGATTATCCATGCGCTTGTGTCGTCTTGCTGCGTCAGGACTGCTGATTTCGCTGGTGTTGAGCGCCTGCGTGCCCTCCGCAGTGCCACGCTCACCCGCCGAGATCGCCGCCGCACAGAACGCAGCCGATCTGGCCAATCACGGGCAGTTTGACAGGGCCGCCCAAGCGTATCTGACACTCGCCGCGCAAGCGCCAGGCAACGCCGACCATTACAACCTGCTCGCTGCCGAAGCCTATCGGCAAGGAAATGCGCTCGATCGTGCCATTCCGATCGTCGCCGGTATCCAGCGCAAGCAACTCTCCGACGACGAACCGCTGCGCCTCGATTTGCTGCGTGCCGAGATCGCGCTGCGACAGCACAACGCTGCCACCGCCTTGCAACTCACCTCGCAGACCGACACCAGCGTGCCTCAGAACTTGTTGCCGCGCTTGCTGGATCTGCGCGCACAAGCCTTGGCCGACACCGGCGACATGTGGGGTGCCGCACTCACCCGCGTGGAGTTGGACAAGCTGCTGCAAGGCTCCGTTCGCGAGCAAAACCGCGATCAAGCCGTGTCATTGCTGGCAAGGCTTGGCGTTGCACCGCTCAAACAACGCGCCTCGGCCATGCAGCAGGGCGATCAGATGTTGCCCTGGATCAACGAGGCATTGGGCCGTCTGGGCGTAACCGTGGCACAGGTGCAGCCCAACCTCGAACAGCCCGTCGGCACGCTGGTTCCCGGCAGCAACGCAAGCGTGCGCGAAGGCTACAAGATGCCTGCGCACATCGCGTTGCTGCTCCCCGGCAACGATGGACTGGCCTCCGCAGGTTCGGCCATTCGCGAAGGTTTTTTTGCCGCCTATTTCCAAGCCGCCGACACGCACGCGCCACGCGCAACTATTACTGTCTACGACAGCGGCGGCAACGCTGCCAGCGCGATCAAGGCGTATAACCAGGCCGTTACCGACGGCGCGCAAATGGTGGTCGGCCCGCTGACGCGCGCGGAAGTGATGGGTGTTCTGGGCCAATCATCACTGCCTATTCCGGTGCTCGCGCTCAACCATTCGGAAAACAAGAGCCTGCCGGTCGGTACGGCCAGTGAATTCGCCCTGCTGCCTGAGGACGAAGGCGCGCAAGTGGCCGATCACATGATCGAGCGCGGCATTCACAGTGCCTATATCGTGATTTCAGGCGATGACTTCGCCAAACGCTCGGCGGCCGCGTTCAAGACGGAAATGTTAGCCAAGGGCGGTCAAGTCGCCGGCAACGCGCAGCTCCCGTCGAGTGGCGTCGACTACAGCGCTGCCATCGCCACACTGAGTGCGGGCAATCCCAGTACCGATGCGGGCATCTTCATCAGCATGCGCGCGGAACAGGCACGCTTGCTGCTACCGCAAATGCGCGTGGCGCGTATCAGCTTGCCTGTGTTCGCCACATCGCACATTTACAGCGGCAGCGAGAACGCCTCTGCCGACCGCGATCTGGAAGGTGTGGAGTTCTGCGATGCACCGTGGCTGTTCGATGCGCAGACCGGCCTGCCCAGCTATCAAGACGTCGCCTCGCAATTGCCTGCCGCGCGCGGCGCCACCGCGCTGCTGTTTGCCTTCGGCATGGACGCGTGGAACCTGGTGCCTTACATCGATTGGTTGCGCAATCATCCGGGTAGCTATCTGCCGGGCGCCACCGGGCAGCTTGCCGCCGATACCTTCGGACACGTGAATCGCGTGATGACCTGGCTGAAATTCCAGGACGGCGTCGCTCACCCAATGAGCGGCAGCCTGGAGACCGACAACGCACCGGCCGGCCCAGCACCTGCCAGCAGCGCACCTGCACCCGCAAGCAGCGCTGCAGCACCTGCCGTACAACCGGCCAACGGTTGATGCGGGCAGCCGGCGCGCTGTTTGAACAGCGGGCGTGCAGCGCGCTGGAAAAGGCGGGACTCAAGCTGCTTGAGCGCAACTTCACCACCCGCTACGGCGAGTTGGATCTGGTGATGCGCGACGGCGACATGGTGGTTTTCGTCGAGGTGCGCCACCGCCTGCGCGCCGGCCATGGCGATGCCGCCGCATCGATTACCTCAACCAAGCAGACCCGTTTGATTCAAACGGCCGAACTGTGGCTCGCCGCTCATCCGCAGCATGCACATCGGGCCTGCCGCTTCGATGTCGTCAGCTATGACGGGCCTGCCGACAGTGCGCAGATGAGTTGGCTACGCGGCGCATTCGAAGCCGCCTGACGCACGAACGCTGTGGTGGGATACTGCTGCAGATGAAACTCCCAGCCTCCCTGCTCGACACGCTACACGCGACTTTCGGTCCCGGCGCATGCTTCACCGACGAAGCCGAGCGGATCGCCTACGCCTACGACAATTCGCGCCGCAACGCCCTGCCCGATGCCGTAGTTTTCGCGCAGGAGCACGCGCAAATCGAAACGCTCGTGCGCGCGTGCCGTGAACATCGCGTGCCGGTCATCGCCCGCGGTCGCGGCACCAACACCACGGGCGCCACCGTGCCTGTAGACGGTGGCGTGGTGGTGAGTTTTGAGCGCATGAATCGCATCCTGCGCATCGATCCGGACAATCGCCTCGCGGTGATCGAGCCTGGCGTCTTGAATGGCGACTTGCAACGCGCGCTGGCGCCGCACGGCTTCTTTTGGCCACCGGACCCGACGTCATCGCCGTGGTGCAGTATCGGTGGCAACCTCGCTTGCAATTCCGCTGGCCCGCGCACGGTGAAATACGGCAGCCCGCGCGAAAACACGCTGGGCTTGCGTGCCGTGGCCGGCACTGGTGAAGGATTTCGCTGCGGCACCTATACCAGCAAGGGCGCGACCGGTTATGACCTCACACGTTTGCTGATCGGCTCCGAAGGCACGCTCGCACTGATCACCGAAGCCACACTCAAGCTGACGCCCAAGCCTTCCGGCCTGCGCACATTGCGTGCGACGTATCGTGACGTAAGCAGCGCAGCCCACGCGGTGGCGCGCATCATGGCGCAACCGGTAACGCCTTGCGCGCTGGAATTTATCGATGATGTCGCGCTGAAACTCGCCCACGATCACGGCGGCGATAACGTACCGCTGGCCGGCGCGATGCTGATGATCGAAGTCGACGGCGAACCCGACACGCTACCGTCGGCGGTCGATGCCGTCTCGCGCGCCGCGCGTGGCGACGGACTGGAAGAACTCCGCATTGCGCAAACAGCCGAAGAAACGCAGGCTCTATGGTCAGCGCGCAAAGCGCTATCGCCTGCGCAACGCACGATATCGCCGAATAAGATCAACGAAGATGTCGTCGTACCGGTGAGCCATCTGCCAGAGCTGGTCGAAGGCATCCGACAGCTTTCGAAAAAGCATGATGTACTGGTCGTCACCTTCGGCCATGCGGGTAACGGCAATCTGCACGTGAACTTGTTGCCGCGCGATGAGGCCGAGCGCGAGCGCGCGCATGCATGCCTTGCGGAGGTGTTCGCGCTAGTGATTTCGCTGCAAGGCACCCTCTCCGGCGAACATGGTATCGGCTTGGTGAAACGTGAATTCATGCCACTTGCGCTTGAAGCGAACACCCTGAGCTTGATGCGCAACGTGAAAGCCGCGTTCGATCCGGACGGCATCTTGAATCCCGGAAAATTGCTGCCGTGAAGCAGCGCGACAAACTGGGGCCGCTGTTGGCGGAAATCCGTGCCTGCCGGTTATGCGAGGCACATTTGCCGGATGGGCCGCGTCCGGTCTTGCAAGCAGCCACCTCATCGCGCTTACTGATCGTCGGTCAGGCACCCGGGCGCAAAGTCCATGCGAGCGGCATTCCTTTCGACGACGTCAGCGGCAATCGCCTGCGCGCGTGGCTTGGCATCGATCGCGACATCTTCTATGACGCCGAGCGCATCGCGATCATGGGGATGGGCTTCTGTTTTCCGGGCAGCTATCGTGGCGGCGATTTGCCGCCACGCCCCGAATGCGCGCCGACGTGGCAACCGCGTCTCTTGCCATTGCTGACGCACGTGCAATTGACGCTAGCGATTGGGCAGTACGCGCAAGCAGGCATGCTTGGTACGCGTTGTGGCCGCACGCTAACCGAGACGGTTGCTGCTTGGCGTAGTCATCTTGCTAACGGCGTGTTGCCGCTGCCGCATCCCAGTCCGCGCAACCAACTTTGGGTGAAGCGCAATCCGTGGTTCGAATCGGAGCTGTTGCCCGTCTTGCGTCGCGAGGTCGCTCAGGTACTGCGCTGAGAAAAGATCAGGTGCAAGCCGAAGAGCATGAACACGGCGCCGGCGCAGCCGTCGATCCAGCGTCGAATACGCAGGTAGCCACGACGCATCACCGGCAACGCGAAACACACCGCGACGAACGAAAACCACAGCAGCGTCTCGACCACCACCAGCGCCCACAGGCCCCAGCGCGCCGAAGGAGTTACGCCTGCACCGACGAATCCGGAGAAGATGCTGGCGAAGTAGATCACCGCCTTGGGATTGGCCAGATTGGTGAACAGTCCGCGCATCAACGAACGCCCGGCGCCCGAGGTGGTCTGCATCGCCTGCGATTCCGCCGCACTCTCACCCGGCTTGGCAAACGCACCACGCAACATCTGCACGCCCATCCAGCACAGATAAAGTCCGCCACCGATGGCGATCAGCCGCTGCAGCCAGATCAGCTTCTGCAACAGCAATTGCAAACCGAGCAGCGCCAGGGCAGCCCACACCGCCACACCCAACGCGATACCAACCACGCCGGCCATCGCTTCGTAGCGAGAACGGCTGATTGCGGTCTGCGAGACGAAAAAGAAGTCCGGCCCCGGAATCGCCAAGGCAATGATCTGAAGGATCGCGATTGTGATGAACAGGCTCATGGGGGCACTCCGGGGACGCACCACAGTGTAGCGGCTGACCCTCCGCTAGACACCGCACCGCACTGCGCCTTGCCCATCGGGCCGGGCTTCCTCTACGCTGCCCGCGATTTGCGGCCCCAGGGACTTTCCCCGGCCTTATCAAGGGAAAAGACCATGCCTGAGACCTGCCCATGAGCCTGAAACTGCGACTCATCGCGATGAACTTCCTGCAGTTCTTCGTGTGGGGGGCCTGGTTGATCACCATCGGCGCCTACTGGTTCCAGAACCGGCATTGGTCCGGCGCGCAGTTCGGCGCGATTTTCTCGACCATGGGCATCGCCTCGCTGTTCATGCCCTCGATCACCGGCGTGATTGCCGACAAGTGGATTCGTGCCGAGCGCCTGTACGGCAGCTTGCATATCGCCGGCGCGGTCGTGCTGTGCATCGTTCCGATGATCAACGACCCGAGCACGCTGTTCTGGGTGATGTTGGTCAACATGATGTGCTACATGCCGACCATCTCGCTTTCCATCACGGTGGCCTATAACGCACTCAAAGGTGACGGCGTGGATGTCGTGCGCGTGTATCCGCCAATCCGCGTGTGGGGCACGGTGGGTTTTATCGTGGCGATGTGGACGGTCAGCCTGTTGCATCTGGAAACCACCACCGGCCAGTTCTATGTCGCCGCTGCGGCGGCGCTGGTACTTGGGTTCTATGCCTTTACGCTGCCGCCCTGTCCGCCGCGGTTGCGCGGCAACGATCATCGCTCGTGGCTGGACGCGCTCGGCCTTACCTCTTTCGCGCTGTTCAAGAGCAGCAAGATGGCCATCTTTTTCATCTTCGCCATGCTGCTCGGCGCTGCGCTGCAGTTGACCAATGCTTATGGCGATACCTTTCTGCACGACTTCGACAAAGTCGATGCCTACAAAGACCTGATCGCGGTGCGTTACCCCGCCATCATCATGTCGATTTCGCAGGTGTCGGAAACGCTGTTCATCTTGGCCATTCCGTTCTTCCTGAAACGCTTCGGCATCAAGACAGTAATGCTGATCAGCATGCTGGCGTGGACGCTGCGCTTTGGCTTGTTTGCCTTCGGCGACCCGGGTGCAGGTCTATGGATGATTATCATGTCGTGCATCGTCTACGGCATGGCGTTCGATTTCTTCAACATCTCCGGCTCGCTGTTTGTCGAAGGCCAGAGCGACCCAGCAATTCGCGCCAGCGCGCAAGGTTTGTTCATGCTGATGACCAACGGCATCGGTGCGGTGCTTGGCAGTTCGATCAGCGGCATCATCATCGATCGCTACTTCACGCGGGCCGACCATAGCCTGGCATGGCATGGCATCTGGATGACCTTCGCGATCTATTCGCTGGTGGTCGCGGTGCTGTTCGTGTTCCTGTTTCGGCACAAGCACCAGCCGGAAGCGCTGCGGGATCTTCCGGCGCACTGAGCGTTAAAGGACATCCCGATAACGGCGCAAGCGCCTATGCCGCGAACGGGATATCGGCCATAGCACCGGACTGCAGGGCGTCGAAATACTCTCCCGCAAGGCGCATTTGATCCACTGCAGTTTCCGCGCGATTGACCACGTTTCGAAACGAAACATTCATGGCGCAGTCTTTGGCGTACCAGCCCAAGTGCTTTCGAGCAATGCGAACGCCCGCCTGCTCGCCGTAGAACGCGTATAAGTGCTCAAGGTGTCCCAGAAGTATTTCCCGTATTTCACGCGGCCCAAGCGCAGGCATGATCTGGCCTGTCTTTAGGAAATGCGAAATCTCTCGAAAGATCCACGGCCTCCCCTGCGCAGCCCGGCCGATCATTAGCCCGTCGACACCCGTGAGCTTCAATACCTCAAGCGCCTTTTGTGGGGTTGTGATGTCGCCATTAGCCATAACCGGAATGCGCACGGCCTGCTTAATGGCGGCGATCGTCTCGTATTCCGCGTCACCGGTGTATTGCATGTCGCGGGTGCGACCATGAACTGCCAGCGCTTTAATCCCGCAGTCTTCGGCAATCTTGGCGATGCGCAATCCATTCTTGTTGTCGCGGTTCCACCCCGTGCGAATTTTCAATGTGACGGGGACATCGACCGCACTCACTACCGCGGCAAGAATCCGCGCAACCAGCGCTTCGTCTTGAAGTAGCGCGGAGCCCGCCCACGCGTTGCAAACTTTCTTCGCGGGGCAACCCATGTTGATGTCGACAAGCTGGGCGCCGTGGTCGACGTTGTGACGCGCCGCTTCCGCCAAAGCTGTCGGATCTGCTCCCGCGATTTGCACGCCGACGGGCTCGGGCTCGCCTTCGTGGTCCATCCTCCACAAACTCTTCTTTGTCTTCCACATGCGCGAATCCGAAGACGTCATTTCGGAAACGGCATAGCCAGCCCCCATTCGCTTGCAGAGCAAGCGAAACGGTTTGTCCGTCACTCCGGCCATGGGCGCCAAAATGAGTGGTGGATTTATGGCGTAGGGGCCGATTTGCATAATGGATAGCTGAGACGCTGTAAGGCATTATTTTACTTCAAAAAACTCCAAAACTTGCACCTTGCAAACGTATGAATAACGGAATTTGGTTGGCGTCGACCTCGGTGCTGCGCCTCTGTATCGTTCATATCGGCACTTTCGCAGGAGCTAGCATGGCCTCCGTTCGTTTGACCGACCTCGCCCATGGCGGCGGCTGTGGCTGCAAACTCGCACCGTCGGTGCTTCAGCAATTGCTTGCCGACAAGCCTGCTGCGATGCCGTTTGCGCAGCTTTTGGTTGGCACACAGTCCAGTGACGACGCGGCCGTGTGGCAGGTGGATGAACATACCTGCGTGATCGCCACCACCGATTTCTTCATGCCGGTGGTCGACGATCCCTATGATTTCGGCCGCATCGCGGCGGCCAATGCGCTGTCGGACGTGTATGCCATGGGTGGCAATCCGATCATGGCATTGGCCATTCTGGGGATGCCGCTGGACAAGCTCGACGTGGAAACAGTGCGTGCGATCCTTGCCGGAGGCGAAGCGATCTGCGCACAAGCCGGCATTCCCATTGCAGGTGGTCATTCGATCGATTCGGCCGAACCAATTTATGGTCTGGCCGCCATCGGGCTATGCGCGCCCGCCAACATACGCCGCAACTCCGATGCACACATCGGCGATGCGCTGATCCTGACCAAGGGCATTGGTGTGGGCATTTATTCGGCTGCGTTCAAGAAGCAGACGTTGCCAACGGATGCGTACGCGGAAATGCTGGCCTCGACCACGCAACTCAACCGCATTGGTCAGGAGTTAGCCAAGCATGAGGATGTACACGCGATCACTGATGTCACCGGTTTCGGTCTGCTAGGGCACGGCCTGGAAATGGCGCGCGGTAGTGGACTGCGAATCAGGATTGAACAGTCACGCATTCCCTTTTTTAGGCAGGCGGAGGCGTTGGCCGAAGCAGGTTATGTCACAGGTGCCTCCAAGCGAAACTGGAGCAGCTACGGCAATGACGTCGCCCTGCCCGCGTATCTGCCGGAATGGCGCCGCGCCTTGTTGACCGATCCGCAGACTTCCGGCGGATTGCTGGTTGCGTGCAAGGCCGAGCGCGCGGAGGCGATCCGGACGATGATCGAAGCGGCCGGTTATTCCCGTGCAAGCATCATCGGTACGGCAACGGCGGGCGCACCGGGCATCGAGGTGGTCTGACAAGTTCGCCAATGAGATGGCGGAGAGAGTGACCGCCTGCAATATCCGTAAAGAAACCCAAGGTATACCAACGAAGACTAACAAAAGTCGCTTACTTAAGCTGATTTAGAGAAATATTGGCCTAACGAACCACAACACGATACAACCATATCCAAACCGAAATGGCATACTAAATGGCATACCGAACTTCAACCCGGAAACCTCGTTCATGGCTTTGCTCACTGATACCAAAGCGCGCAGTGTCAAACCTGGAAGCACTCCGCTTGCACATGGCGGAATTACCGGGCTGACACTTCATCCATCTCCCAGCCAGAAGGGGCAAGGCAAGTGGGTTCTCCGCTATGTAAGCCCCATCACCAAGAAGCGTCGCAACGCAGGGCTAGGCAGCTACCCCGACGTCGGTCTAGCAGAAGCGGCACGACAAGCTCGCTTCATGCGTGAGCAGATCGCCCACGGACAAGACCCGCTAGAGGTCAAAGCGAACGAAGCTGCCAAACCAAGCATCCCCTCTCTGCGCAATGCAGCAGAGACTTTGCACAAAGAGCTTGCACCTGGCTGGAAGAACGCGAAGCATGCTCAACAGTGGATCAATACACTCACCGAGTACGCCTTTCCCTTGATCGGCGCGATGCCCTTGGATCAAATCCAGCCCCGCCACATTGCCGACGTGCTGCGGCCTATCTGGTTAGCGAAGGCCGAAACGTCGGGACGGGTGAAGCAGCGGTTGCATGCCGTAATGGCCTGGGGCTGGGCGCACGGTTTCTGCCAATCCAACCCGGTCGATGTGGTCGGGCACCTCTTACCATTGCAACCCGGCAAAACGGTTCGCACGCAGCATCAGCCGGCTATGCCCTGGTCTCTCATTCCCGAGTTTGCTGTCGAGCATCTGCAACTGCCGCATAGCTTCGATGTGTCCCGGCAGGTGTTGGCGTTCCTGATCCTGACTGCCGCTCGCTCTGGTGAAGTTCGGCACATGACTTGGAGTGAGGTGGACCTGGACAGCAAGCTCTGGACGGTGCCGGCGGAACGCATGAAGGCGAAGCAGATCCACCGCGTACCACTGTCGAAACCGGCCGTAGCAATTCTCAAGCACCAACGTGGTCAGCACGACACGCTGGTCTTCCCCTCCGTGCGTGACCGCGCCCCGTTGTCGGATATGGCGTTGACGGCGCTGTTGCGGCGCGTTGGGGCTGTTAGCGATGTGGTGGGACGCACCGCCACCGCGCACGGCTTTCGATCCAGCTTCCGTGACTGGTGCAGCGAGAAAGGCTACTCGCGTGATCTGGCAGAGCGAGCCTTGGCGCATGCCGTGCAGAACAAAGTGGAGGCGGCCTACCACCGCACTGACCTGCTTGAGCAACGACGGCCACTGATGCAAGCCTGGGCGGACCACGTTACGTCAGGCTAACCCTTCGTTACATCCCTCAGACAAGCGCATAGAGCCCGGCAGAAGCCGGGCTCTATGCGCTTGTCTGAGTCAAAAGTATTTTTCATACCCTTGTTCAATCAATGACCAAACTCTGCGCTAGACCAAGCAGATCGACATAATTGATCGCATCTGCGTCGGCGCATACGTAGTAGCTGAGCTACCTAC
Source organism: Vulcanimicrobiota bacterium (assembly GCA_903970555.1). Lineage (GTDB taxonomy): Bacteria > Pseudomonadota > Gammaproteobacteria > Xanthomonadales > Rhodanobacteraceae > Dyella_B. Next base: position 54,815 of record CAJCJD010000022.1, on the reverse strand, counting down.
CGACTGACCTAGCTTGGTCTTCGTTAATGAAGCCACCCATCGGCGGACTGTAATAACGCGCACGGTAGCAATACAAACCCGGTGCATCCGCTTCCGTCCGGTGTACTGGTACGGACTCGTGAAGCCTGTGCCTATCAATGCCTTTTCTGCTGAAGTATCGCACGGATGCTTTCATGATCACGGTAATAAATATCATCGATCCGCCATCCAGTAGGAGTATCAATCATTTTGAACCGAAGCTCGGTCACGGCCGGCGATGACCAGCGCGGCAAAAATGTAACTCTCACTTCTGAGGCATGATTCATCTGCTCTATACGAAGCTGATGCGTCCCGCTTGGATCTTGTGAATCGTAAATGGGATCAAAATCCAAATTACAAACATCCTGCGTCTCTTCCGCACACTTGTGATCCTTGCTTATCAAGCTTGAAAGCGACGCCGTAAAGTATTTTGAAAGTTCGATTTCCGGTTGATCGGCCAGACCTACTAAGTCGGAGTTATCCATCAACACAACCCATGCATAGTCTTGATACAGTTTTTCCACTACCCCCTTAGAGGAAGCCACATCACCTTCTGCTCTGGCGGTGGACACTAAAAAACAAAACAAAAGACAAAGTGACATGTGGAGCAAAGGGCTACGTACCGACGAAAAAATATTCATTGCACTGGCCTTTTACACAGTGAGAACAAGTTGTGCCAACACCACTCTTATTGACTGCATGAGCACGGCCGATAGGTTGTAGAAGGCGCATTGGCATAAGCAGGAGGTGGATCACTATGCTGAAGATAATCCGAAACCCACTGCCCCTGTGTCTGCCCATTGGGCCCCGTATAGGTCGTGTAAGTTTGAACATGCCCATATGGATGTCCCGCCGTAGCTCCGAATACCCTCGTATCTCCAACTTGTGGGGTGTAATTATCTGGCGAGACAGGGGTGAAGCCATTATTGGTCAGCATCGTTCCTGCGTCTTTTCCTGCCGCCGGATTCGTATTAGTTGCGTAGCCAGAATTGCCGCCCGCAGCGTCGATGGCATGGCTAACTGCCCTTGCGCAGTATCCACCCGGTGTTCGTGATGCATGCGACCTCAAATAATCAGCCATTTTTTGTGGATCAACGGCACAGTCGCATAACCCCAAAGGATCGGTGTCGTTTAGCGGATTGCCATCCACATAGGCATAGAAGCTCGCCTGACCGCCATCGAATCCAAGAGGATCTTCACTGATGAATCCACCCATCATCGGACTGTAGTAGCGCGCCCGGTAATAATAGAGTCCAGGGCTATCCGCCTCTCTACCTGTATATTGGTACGGATTGGTAAACCCCGTCGTCGTATTGCTCGCCGTCACATTGCCATAGGGGTCGTAGCTGTATTGTTGCTGGATCGCCCCCGTCGTATCCGTAAGCGCGACGGTACTATTGAGCATGTCGCTCAGGAAGTAGGTTCGCCCGGTAACGTCATTTCTCGCAAAGCGCTCATCGATTCCTAAGCCCACGAGAATTGGATTGACGGTGCTTCCTTGCGTCTCCTGCACCACATTGATCCCGTCATACAGGAACTGGGTGGACGTACCGCCGTTGTTGGCTTTGGCTACCCGTCTTCCCAGCGCATCATAGCCATAGCTCAACTGCACATTGCCGTTCTGGCTGATCTGCGTCAGCTGATTGCGCGCATTCCACGTATAGGTGTTCGTACCGTCGAAAGTCAGATTGCCATCGGCATCGTAGCTAAATGCCTGCCCGTTGAAACTCGTTTCCCGATCATTGAGGTCAAACGTGGGTACCTGTGTCGTCGATGTCGGCAGTACATCGGTAGCGAAGCTACCGTTCTTGCTATTCACCCGACCATCGCTATCGTAGCTATAAGCCAGATTGCCCAAGCTCGTACCGTTGCTTTCGGTGTACGTCAGCCCAGTGAGTTCGCTAGCGCTGTCGTAACCGTAGTTGACTGTGACGCCGTTGGGCAGCGTGAGCGTTGTACGACGATTGTCCGCATCGTAGGCCAACTGCACCGTTTCGTTGCCCTGGGTGATACCGATAAGGCGGTTGGCGTTGTCGTAGGTGTAGATGGCCTGGGCCTGCGCCGCTGGGATCATACCAGTGCGCCGACCGGCAGCATCGTAGGTGTAGCTTACGCTGCCCTCAGGACTGTTGGTGCCGGTGACATCGTCCAGCCCATCATAGCTCCAGCCCAAGCTGCCATTGACTGAGTCGGTCAGGCCAATCAGGCGGTTGGCCGCGTCGTAGGTGGCCTGAACGCCAGAGCCGTCAGCGTAGGACACTAGACTTCGCCGATTCAGTGCATCGTAGCTGATGTCAGTGACTTGCCCTTTGCGGTCTGTATGGGTGAGCACATGGCCCAAGCCGTCGTATGCCCACGATTCGCTCTGACTCATCGCATCCGTACGCTTGATCAAGCGATTGCGTGTGTCGTAGGTGTACTGAATCACGCCTGTATTGGGCAGCGTCATTGTAAGCAGGTTGCCGTTGCCGTCGTAGGTTAGCGACGTAATTTGGTTGAGCGGGTCCGTGATCGTAGTCACCCAATCGTTAGTGTTGTACTGAGCCAAAGTGACGTTGTCCAGTGGGTCGCGCGCGGCAATACGGCGACCCAGTGCATCAACAGCGTAATTGACTGTGCGATCAAGTGGGTCGGTGACGCTTTGCAGGTCATAGCCCTGATAGGAATATAACGTCGTGTTACCCAACGCGTCCTGCACGGAGGTAGTCTGACCGGCGCCATTGCATTGAATGCTGGTGTTGTGACCCAGTGCATCGGTGATCTGAGTCAGGCACCCGTTTGTGTAGCTGAAGGTGGTGGTATGGCCGAGTGGGTCAATCACCGAGGCCAATTGATTGTAGGCACTCGTATAGGTGAAATTGGTGGTGATGGCGCTGGACGTGCCAGACAGCTGCGTCACGCTCAATACATTACCTAATGCATCGTAGGTGTATGCAGTGGTACGACCCAATGCATCGGTTCCGCTGTCGATCAGACCAGATGGCTCGCGCACATAAGTCATGGTTTGTGCCAGTGACGTACCGTAGGCCCTAGTATCCGACGACACATAGCTGCTCACCGGATCGAATACCACCTGCTCCTGGTTGCCGTTGGGGTCGGTGATGGTGGTCGCCGTGACGGCGTTGCTGCTATTGGTTGTATAGGCAAACTGATAAGACGTGTTATCCGCAAACGTTTGCTTAATGACGCGACCATTAGTGTCGTATTGATTAGTTACCCATACATTACCCCGGCGATCCCGCATCGTAAGCATGTGATTATTGCTGTCGTAGGTATATTGCTCGGTGGTTTCGTCCGGATAGGTCACCGTTGCCAGATCACCAGCGGTGTTATAGGCGTAGCTTATCGTACGGCCACTGTTGTCAATCGCCGTGGACACACGATTGCTGCTGTCGTAGTTGAGCGTAACGGTACGACCACTCGGCGATACGATCTGGTCGACAAGGCCGCCGTTATAATTGAACAGTAGTTCGTTGCCAAAGCGGTCCTGGACCCACTTCAACTGATTGGGTACATCGCTCTCGAAGCCGTATTCGGTACCGTCCTTCATGGTCATCTGCCAGTACTCACCAATCGGCGTTCCGGTAAAGAACTGCAAGGTGGCACCGTAGAAAATGGAGTTCGTTCCCGTGTGTTCCCACACATCGCCCGTCAACGGCCAGCTGGCGGACGCACCGGTGATCTGGTTAAAAACAATGCCTTCTCCATCTGGAAGAACCAACTCTGGATTGCTGAAATTGCTGGCCGAGCTATAAAGATGAATAGCAAAATTGGCGTTAGCACCGATGCCAAATACGTGAGAACTAGCATCTCCGGACGAATAGGCCCGGTGCAACCTGAGTGGCACCACGTCATTAATTACTAAATCATCCCACGCACTAAAAAAAATGCCTGTTTGCAAATCAATGGGCTCGGCAACTGCCATATTGTTAGCAAGCTGCTTCGTTGGGGGATTCGCGTTGCTGGTCGACACACCTGCGCCCATAGCCCACACCAGCGATACGCCCGGATCGGGCGCAATTTGCTTGGCATCCCTCGTCACATGACCGCCGCCGTACATCTGCCATCCGTCCTTGGCGCTGTACACCCAGAAGTTGCTCGCGGTGTTCGGCTTGTCGTGCCCGTAGTTGGGGTACACCACGCGAATGCCTTTCGCGGCATCCGGCGTCAGCCCCTGCACCACCGCATCACCCGGCTGGATGGTGAAGTACATCGGGAAGTTGTCGGGTAGCGGGAACGGTGCGTGGTCCACCGGCGTGGGCACGATGGCGATGTGCGTGAGCACATGGCCGTTGCGATCCTTGAACACCGCACCGGCGGGAATGTGCAGTTCCAAGCCCGGCATGTCCGGATGGGTGAGTACCACTTCGCGGTTGGTTGGCGATGGCAGTGCAATCTCGTCGCGCGGCAGGATGCGCGGCAGGTACATCACGAACGGCATATGCCCGATGGTCTTCGCTTTGACGTCGGCACCAACCAGAAAACGGCCGTAGTGCACGTCGTCATGACTCGCCGAACCACCATCGACAAAGACTTCCTGCCGCCCGGCGGACAGACCTTTGAGCACGAACACACCCTGTGCATCGGTCCTTACCATCTGATCGCCAATGCTTACGTCCACATTGGCAACGGGCGTTTCATCGATCTGCCGCACCTGGCCAATCAAGGCCGTGGTGCCTTTGGGCAACGCCGCTTCCAATGCATGTATATCAGGCAGGCTTTGGTGCTTGGCGTAAAGGCGCCAGTGCGGACCGGTGGCATCCGGGGCGTTGTTCTTACCGGGATAGAACGCACCCTCACGAATGAAGCTGTGGGCACGGCACAACTGATCGGCCGGCGTGTTGCAGGCGGCGCGTCCATCACCGGCTATGAGGTAGAGCGGTGGCTCGTTCGACACCGGCTCCGTCGAAGCAATATTCGGCGAGGGCAACGCGCCCTGCCCGGCCATCACCACACTGGTGGCGACGGTGTGGGCGGTGGTGAAACCTACCACGGTATAAGGCACGTCGGTGCCCTGGGTGGTGTGTAGCCCCTTCACGAACAAGGTGTAGCGTGAGCCCGGATACAGGTCGTCCGGCAATTGCACAAAGGCCTGGCGGCCGTCGTTGGTACCCACCACGTGGATCGGCACTGCGCCTTCCGGACCCAATAGCGTCACTGTCTTGGTCGTCAACGCGCGCACGTCCATGGCGGTGTTGAAGCGCAGCGTCAGAGGACCTTGAAGCGGTGCGGCGGTGGTATCGATACCCGGAAGCACGGTGATCGTCGGGGCCACCGAAGCGACCGCCGCGGTCGATGCGAGCGGAGAGATCGTGCTTAGCGTCTGCGCATGGGGATCAAAGCGCAGCGCGGTCGGTACCGTGAGACCTTTGGCATCAACACCACCGTCGATCCGCACAGAGCCATCGGGCTGCAACGCAGCGATCGCTTCCAGACGCACACCACGTTCTACGTGATCCAGCGCCACGACGTCATGCGACTTCGGCTGCCACATCACGGCTGTGGTTGCTGGCGTGCCGTCTTGTGACCAGCCGCCGGCCATAAGCACATCGCCGTTGCTCAGCAACGTAAGCGTATGACCGGCACGCGCAGGCAGGCCCAACACTCCGGTGTGCACAAAGCGTGCGTGTACTGGATCGAACCATTCGCCGGTAGCAAGCACTTGGCCGCGCCCGTCAATACCACCCCAGAGCAGCACTTGGCCACCGGGCATCACGGTGACCGAGGCAAAGCGGCGGCGTTCGGGGAGTGGGATCGTCTTGCGATGATCACCATCGATCAAATACGCCACACCATCGATACCGTGTACTTCGAAGGTGCGGCCATCGGGGAGCAATGTGTTACTGACTTCTGCGGAAGGTGGCAGAAAGTAAGTGTGATCGGCGCTGCGAATGCGCTCCGGAGAGGTAGCTGGCGGCAGGGCGAATGCCAACGCGCTCAGCGTAGTTACGCTAATGAGGCCAATCCAGCCCGCTCGTCCGATGCTCTTCCCTTCCGCTTTCATGTCCGATTCCTTAAAGACGTTTGGCTTTAACTCAATGAAACTTCCGACGTCATCCATGCAACCTAATTACTGCGGCGAAAAGCTCAATTGCCCTGTCGCCGGCGTGCCATAGCTGGTGTAGACAACTGCGGTGTAGGTGCCGCTAGCCGGTAAATTCGACAGCGTTACCGTTCCGGAACTGGATTCGTCGAAATAGGTGTAATAGTTGCTGGTGGTAATCGCGCCCGTATCCGGCCTATACACATTCACGTAGATTGCCTGGCCCGTCGGCGAGGTACTACTCACACCAGAAAGATTGAGCACCACGTTCTGGCCAACGCTGGCGTTGAACGTCAGACGTTCGATGCTGCCTGTACCTAGATTGATGGTAGACGGCGTATTGGCCGTCAATGCTGGTCCCGTTGTATCCGCCTGAAGCTGGGCAGTGAAATCCACCGTCCCGCCCCAGGTGGGCACGACCACGACGGAATACGTGCCCGCCGGCAGATTCCATAGCGCGAGCCGACAACCAGCACCCGGATTGGAGGCGTAGCAATACGTACCGGATACGTCGCTGCCACTGACGTTGTAGACATCTACTCGCAGGCCATTGTTGCTGGCGCCAGGCACATTGATATTGTTCAACGTCAACTCAAGGTTATCGCCGAGGTTGGCGTTGAAGCTGAGATACGCATTTTGCCCGGGCGCATTAGCATTAAACGTTTGTGCAACACCATTGCTCAATACGGTGCCTGTATCACCAGGAACCAGCGTCAACTGTGCTGTAGCTGGCGTACCGTAAGCGGTGTAGACGGCGACCGTATAGGTACCACTCGCAGGCAGATTCTGTAGATTGATCGTTCCCGAACCGGTCTCACTGAAATACGTGTAGTAGTTGCCGGTAGTAATGGCTCCTATATCGGGACGATAAACATTGACGTAGACCGCCTGCCCCGTAGGCGAGGTGGAACTCACGCCGGACAGGCTCAATGCCACGGTATCGCCCACATTGGCATTGAACGTCAGGCGCTGCATCTGACCTGCGCCGAGAGTGATGGTCGCTGGCGTGCTCATGGCAAGCGCAGTCCCGGTCGTGTCCGACTGAAGCTGAGCGGTGACATTGATCGAGCCACCCCACGTCGGCGTTATCACCACCGAATACGCACCCGCCGCCATGCCCCACAAGGCAAGCCGGCAACTGGCGCCCGGATTGGAGGCGTAGCAATACGTGCCGGAGATATCGCCGCCGGTCGAATTGTAGACATCCACCCGGAAGCCATTGTTGCTGGCGCCAGGCACATTGATGCCGCTCAATTGCAGTTCCAGGTTATCGCCTAAATTAGCATTGAAGTTGAAATACACGTTCTCGCCGGGCGCGTTGGCGACGAAGCTTTGTGCGGGACCGTTGGTCGTGATCGCTCCTGTCGCACCCGATTCCAGCGTGAGCTGCGCGTTAGCCGGCGTGCCATAAGGCGTATAGACCGTAGCCGTATACTCGCCGCTCGCCGGAAGGTTCTGCAGATTGATCAGGCCCGAACTAGTGGCTGAGAAGGATGTATAGGCGTTGCCCGTGGTCAACGCGCCCACGTCCGGGCGATAAATGCTGACGTATACCGGCTGCCCTGTGGGCGATGTCGTACTCACGCCCGACAAATACAGTGCCACCGTATCGCCGGTGTTGGCGTTGAACGTCACGCGCTGCAGCTGACCCGAACCGAGATTGATGGCAGCAGGCGTGCCCATGGTCAGGTTTTGGCCGATTACGTCAGATTGCAGCCGCGCCGTGAAACCGATAGTTCCCCCCCAGGTCGGACTGACGACCACAGAGTACGTTCCCGCTGCCAAGTTCCACAGCGAGAACCGGCAACTGACGCCGGGATTGGAGGTATAGCAATAGGTACCTGAGATATCGGTACCGGTACTGTTGTAGATGTCTACTCGGAAGCCGTTGTTGCTGCCACCTGTCACGCTGATATTGCTTAACTGCAATTCCAGGTTGTCGCCGAGGTTAGCGTTGAAGTTGAGGTAAACATTCTCACCTGGCGTACTGGCGGCAAAGTTCTGAGCTGCACCGTTGGTGGTCAACGTACCTGTCGCGCCGGGCACGAACGTAAGCTGCGCGGTTCCAGGCGTGCCATCGCTGGTATAGACGACAGCCGTATAGGTACCGCTTGCCGGCAGATTCGGCAAATTGAGCGTGGCCGAGCCCGTGGCACTGAAATAGGTGTAATAGTTGCCAGTAGTAATGGCACCGGTATCCGGCCTGTAGACATTTACATAAACCGTCTGGCCCGTGGGTGCCGTAGTGCTTACACCGGACAAGTTGAGCGCCACCGTGTCGCCAAGATTGGCGTTGAAGGTAAGACGCTGAACTTGTCCGCTACCGAGTGTCACCGTCGTAGGCGTGTTTGACGTTAGCGATGGGCCCACCACATCACTCTGAAGCTGTGCATTGAAGCTGATCGTTCCGCCCCAGGTCGGCGTCACCACCACTGAATACGTGCCAGCCGCCAGGTTCCAGAGCGCAAAGCGACAACTCGCTCCAGGATTTGAGGTGTAGCAGTAGGTACCGGAAACGTCGGTGCCATTGGCACTGTATACGTCGACGCGGAAACCATTATTGGTGGCGCCGGTCACGCTGATATTGCTCAGCTCCAACTCCAGGTTGTCGCCGAGATTTGCGTTGAAACTGAAGTAGGCATTTTCGCCCGACGCCTGGGTCGCGAAGCTCTGCGCTGTGCCGTTGGTCGCTACCGCTCCGGTCGAGCCCGGAACCAGAGTCAGCTGTGCGGTCCCTGGCGTGCCGTCATTCGTATACACCACCACGGTGTAGGTGCCGCCGACCGGCAGGTTCTGCAAATTGAGCGTTCCCGAACCTGTCTCGCTGAAATACGTGTAGTAGTTACTGGTACTGATCAATCCGACGTCGGGACGGTAGACATTTACGTACACCCCCTGTCCGGTGGGTGACGTCGTGCTTACGCCCGACAGGTTCAGCGCGACCGTATCGCCCTGATTGGCGCTGAAGGTGAGTCGCTCCACTTGCCCGGTACCCAGCGTTACCGTGGCTGGCGTATTAGCGCTGAGCGATGGGCCGGAGATGTCGGCTTGCACCTGTGCACTAAAGCTGATCGTGCCGCCCCAGGTCGGTGTTGCGACGACCGAATAGGTACCCGGCCTGAGGTTCCACAGCGCAAAACGGCAAGCCGCACCTGGATTAGAGGCGTAGCAATAACTCCAGGTCACATCCGCGCCAGAGGGATCATATACATCGACCCGGAAGCCGTTGACGTTGCCTCCTGACGCGCTCACGTTATTCAACTGCAATTCCAGGTTGTCACCGGAATTGGCGTTGAACGTCATGCTTACGTTACTGCCTGCCGCCGATGCACTTTCGCTCACCGATGCACCCGTGTCGGAAAGTGTCGGCGTGGTTGTATAGGTGGGTGGCGCACCTGCCGTGTCCTGCATGCTTAGCTGTGCATTGGCAGGCAACCCGTAGTTGGGAGCCACAATGACCGTATAGGTTCCGCTTATTGGCAAGTTGGAGAGCGTGACGGTTTGCGCGCTGCTTGGTCCGAAAGACGAGTAGGCAGAGGTACTCGTGGTAATGACGCCTGCATCGGGGCGATAGACCGTAAACGTCACGCCTTGCCCTGTTGGCGTCGTGGCGATAGCGGATGCCGCAAGGGTCACCGTATCGCTTGCATTTGCGCTGAAGGTGTAACGCTCCACCTGACCCGCGTTCAGGGAAATGCTGACGTTATTGCCTGATGCGATCGACGATCCGGTGATGTCCGGCTCGATCAGCGCATTGAAGCTGATGACGCCGCCGTAATTGGGGTCGGCGATGACCGAGTACTGACCCGCCGCAAGGTTCCACAGATGCTGGCTGCAACTGGCCCCTGGGTTGGAGGCATAGCACCAGAACGATGCTACCTGTGCACCTGCGGCGTTATAGACGTAGACCAGGAACTGGTTGTACTGGGCACCTACATCGTTGACGTTGTTCAACGTCAGTTCGAGGTTTTGTCCCTGCGTGGCATTGAATGACAGATAGACGTTCTCGCCGGCCGTGTTGGCGCTATAGCGTTGCGATGTCCCGCCTGTCGACAGCGTGCCCGTCGCGCCGGATACCACATTCAACTGAGCGCTGCCGGCCAGACCGTAGTTGGGTGAAACAATGACCGTGTAGGTGCCGCCCACGGGCAGGTTCGCAAGATTCACCGTCTGCGAACTCGTCGGAGCGAACGAGGTGTAGGCCGATGTGCCTGTCGTGATGACACCCGCATCCGGCCGGTAAACCGCGAAGGTGATGCCTTGGCCGGCAGGCGTGGTGGTCACGGCCGTCACGCTCAGGGCGATCGTGTCGCCTGTATTCGCATTGAAGGTGTAACGTTCAACCTGACCCGCGCCCAGTGAAATGCTTAGAGGGCTGTTATCTGTTAGCGCCGAACCAACGATATCTGGCTGGACTAACGCATTGAAGCTGATGACGCCGCCGTAAGTCGGTGTCGCGACCACCGAATACGTGCCGGCTGCGAGATCCCACAGGTGCTGATTGCAACTCGCCCCGGGATTGGAGGCATAGCACCAGAACGATGCGACCTGTGCGCCCGCGGCATTATAGACGTACACCAGGAATTGGTTGTACTGAGCCCCCGCATCATTGACGCCGTTCAGTACCAGCTCAAGATTTTGTCCCTGCGTGGCATTGAATGATAGATAGACATTCTCACCGGCGACATTGGCGCTATAACTTTGCGGCGTTCCGCTGGTCGATAGTGTACCGGTGGACCCGGACACCACATTCAACTGAGCATTCGCAGCAAGACCGTAGTTCGGCGCCACGATGACCGTGTACGTACCACTGACGGGCAGATTCGACAGATTCACAGTCTGCGAGGCGGTCGGGGCAAACGACGTGTAGGTCGACGTAGCCGTCGTGATGACACCCGCATCCGGCCGGTAGACCTGGAAGCTCACGCCCTGGCCGGTGGGTGTGGTGGTCACGCCTGACACATTCAATGCAATGGTGTCGCCAGCATTCGCATTGAACGTATAGCGTTCAACCTGACCGGCACCTAGCGAAATGCTCGTTGGGCTGTTGTCGGTCAGCGCAGATCCGACAATATCTGGTTGAAGCAATGCATTGAAGCTGAGCACACCGCCGTAAGTCGGCGTGACGACCACCGAATACGTACCGGCTGCAAGATCCCACAAGTGCTGATTGCAACTTGCCCCAGGATTGGAGGCATAGCACCAGAACGATGCCACCTGTCCGCCTGCGGCGTTATAGACGTACACCAGGAATTGGTTGTACTGAGCACCTGCATCATTGACGTTGTTGAGCACCAGTTCCAGGTTCTCACCTTGGATTGCTGTAAACGACAGGTAGACATTCTCGCCGGTGGTGTTGGCGGTATAGCTTTGCGACGCTCCATTCGTCGACAAACTGCCGATAGATCCAGATACCACATTCAATTGCGCGCTCGCGGCGAGACCGTAATTCGGCGACACGATGACGGTGTACGCACCGCTTACGGGCAGGTCTGGCAAATTCACCGTCTGCGAGCCGGCAGGCGCGAACGAAGTGTAAGTCGCCGTGCTCGTGGTAATGGCACCGGCATCCGGCCGGTAGACCTGAAAGGTCACGCCTTGACCCGTCGGCGTGGTGGTCACCCCTGACACATTCAATGCAATGGTGTCGCCAGCATTCGCATTGAACGTATAGCGTTCAACCTGACCGGCACCTAGCGAAATGCTCGTTGGGCTGTTGTCAGTCAGCGCAGATCCGACAATATCTGGTTGGAGCAATGCATTGAAGCTGAGCACTCCCCCGTAGGTCGGTGTAGCAACCACCGAATACGTACCCGCAGGCAGGTACCACAAATGCTGGTTGCAGCTCTTGCCCGGATTGGATGCGTAGCACCAGAACGAAGCGACCTGCGAGCCGGCGGCGTTGTAGACGTAGACGATAAACTGGTTATAGGTGGCGCCCGCAGCATTGACGTTGTTGAGCACCAGTTCCAGGTTCTCACCTTGGGTTGCTGTAAACGACAGGTAGACATTCTGGCCGGTGACATTGCTGCTATAGCTTTGCGAACTGCCATTGGCCGGCAGCGTTGCCGTCACGCCTCCCACCACACTCAACTGCGCGCTTGCGGCCAGCCCGTAATTTGGCGCCACGATCACCGTGTAGGTACCGCTCACCGGCAAATTCGGTAGGTTCACGGTCTGCGAGCTAGTGGGCGTAAACGATGTATAGGCCGGCGTACTCGTGGTAATGGCACCGGCATCCGGGCGATACACCAGGAAGACCACTCCCTGACCGGTTGGCGTGGTCGTTACGCCCGAAACGTTCAGCGCAACCGTGTCGCCCGCGTTGGCATTAAACGAGTACCGCTCCACTTGACCAGCGGCCAAGGCGACGCTCGCCGTTCCGTTGACCGGAATGGTCCCGCCCGTCAGATCCTGTTCGAGCAATGCCGTGAAGCTGAGTACGCCTCCGTAGTACGGCGTTGCGACTACCGAATACGTGCCCGCCGGCAGATACCACAGATGCTGATTGCAACTTGCTCCAGGATTGGAGGCATAGCACCAGAACGAGGTTACCTGTGCACCTGCCGCGTTGTAGACGTACACCAGGAATTGGTTATATGTCCCGCCCGCGTCATTGACGCCATTGAGGGTTAACTCAAGGCTCTCACCTTGCGTGGCGGTAAACGACAAGTAGATATTCTGGCCAGCGACATTGGCCTTGTAGTTTTGCGGCGTACCATTCAAGGTTCCCGTCACACCAAGTGTGACTTCCACCTGCATGGTTCCTGTCACCCCACTGCCGGGAGCGATGATCACCTGGTAAGTGCCGGCCGTCGGCATGTTGCCGAGATTGATCACCCCAGTGCTTGCGGTGGTACCACTGGTATAGCTCGATCCGCTCGGCGTGTAGACCGTATAGGTCACGGTGTGACCGGATGGATTGGTGGTGGTGCTGTTGATCTGGAACGCCAGATTCTGGCCCGCCGTCGCCTGGAACAGCACACGCTCACTAGCCCCCGCAACGGTCGTGACTACGGTCGCGGCTACATTAGTGCTGAGCAGCGCGTTGCTTTGCACGCCCACGGTCATTTGCACACCCGCGCCACTCGGTTGAAAGAGTGCGAAGTAGGTGGCACCGGCCACCAATTGCGGCAAATGAATCGATGGCGAGGAAGCCGAGATGCTGCCTTGTTGGACCACCGCGTTACCGGGCCCATACACCGTATAGCTGATGCTGCTGGCCGTCGTGGTGATGGCGCTGGCTTGCAGACTTACCCATCCCCCTTGGGTCGCGACGAACGTTACCGCGCCGTATTGGCCAGAGGCGCTGATATTTAGATTGACACTCGCCCCATTGACGACGGCGTTACCACTGCTGACAACGCTGCTCGCGCTAATACTGCTGGGTAGCACAACGATAGGCGCGGGACTGGTCGCCAGGCCATAAGGCGTCTCGGCGGTAACATAGCCACTGGTACCATCACTGGGCACGGTGTATTGCAACTGGGTATCGGTGATCGAGGACAATGCGGTGATATCGCGATTACCCATCTGTACGCTGGTATCGCCCGACACCGGATCCAGATTTGCACCTGTGACGGTCACTAGACTGCCAACCGATACAACCGCAGGACTGACCTGAGTAATACTGGGCGGTACGCCGGTATCATCGATCACGAACGGCGTAGCACTGGTAGCCGACTGGCCGTCCGCCGTCACGCTGATCGGCCCGGTTGTAGCGCCGCTCGGCACTGTCGTCACCAGTTGCGCCGCGGTGGCGGAAAGCACCGTGGCTACGGTGCCGTTGAAGCTCACCGTGTCATTCGCTGCATTGCTATCGAAGCCTTGTCCTTGAATCGTGACCTGTGCACCCGCCTCACCGTGGGTCGGCATGAAGGCGAAGATGGCCATCTGCCCGGACGAGAGCGGCGCGCTGATCTGGCTGGCATGGCCCAGCGTGTCGTAGCTGTATTGAACACTGGTCCCATTAGCCGTGGTCACCGCGACCACGCGACCGTTCGCGTCGTAGACGTAATGGGTGGATTGCGCTTGGACCAGACCGGCCCAAAGCATCGCGGTGCAAAGCAGCCACACCGCCCAGACGACGAGTTGCCGTCCTGAGGGGCTCCGTCGCTTCATGCCGAATCGACGAATGTGGCTCCGAATTACTCCGTTGCGCTGCGACTCCATACGCACGTCCCTTATGCCATTCGATCATGAACGGCCGACTTGATGTCACGCGTGATGCCCTGCAATGGGGCGCCCCTTACCCGCACAGCGATCAACAGCCTTGCGAGCTCTTCACGCTATATACCATCACAAAACTGCATGACGATTTTGTGAAGAAAGCCCCACTAGTCACACGGGCGTTCAATAGGCTTTAATGGCGCCGCTAAAGCGTGTGAAGACGAATGGACTGACTGCAGTTCATTCACAGGGGTAGCGCATTTTCTGATGAGGGAACACATGATTCGGTCAGGATGGTGGGTGTGTATGGGCGTCGTGGCGCTGGTCTTGACAGGCTGTCATCAGCAGGGGGCCACCAGTGGGACATCGAATACGTCGGACGCCGCATCCGGCCCAGCCAAGCCGGCGCCCACCGCGGATGAGAACACCTGGGGTAACTATCTTTCGGAACAGGGCAAGCTGCACGGCAAGGATGTGGGCATGAAGCCTTACATCTATGTCATTCCCGGCGGCGATAGCGTGGCGGCGAACGCAAGGCGCCAGAATGAAACGGACTCCGTGGTGCACAGCATCGGGCCAATCTTGATGCCGGGCGGCATGCTGATTTTGGGTGGCCCAGATGCAAAGCAGACCACCGTGTTCATCACGAATGTGTCCAAGCAGCTGAAGACGGATGCGATGAAAGGCATCGTGGTAATGGTGGTGAGCGACGCGTCCGAGCAGGCGACCGATACCAATGCGCTCAAGGCCAGCGGCGCGATGGTGCGTTTCGTCCCCATGTAAACACGGTTTCTTGTGACAGGGGCTATGCGACAGTCGTCGCACAGATATCTCGCTCTATGCCTGATAGGGCTTATCGTCCTATCGGCATTGTCGTTGGCTGTTGTAATGAAAAGCCACACCGCAGTCGTGAAGTCTGATCGGACTTCACTGATTTCTCTGCGGGTTACACTGGGCAAACAGCTTTTCAACGATGCACAACTAAGTGTCGACAGTACCGCCCGCTGCGCGTCGTGCCATATTCCAGGCAAGGCCTACACCGACGGCCGCCGTGTGGCTGTCGGTGTGTACGGGCGTACCGGAACCCGCAACACGCCAAGTCTGGCCACCGTCGAAGCGTCCGGAGATAATACGTTCTTCTGGGACGGACGACGGACGGCACTGGAACAGGCGGTGCTCGATCCGCTCACCAATCCGGTGGAAATGGGGCTTCGGGATCAGGCTGAACTGGTCCAAAAAATCGAAGCGAATGCCGAGTATCGCAATGCATTTGCGCAAGCATTCCCTGATGGCAAATCGGGCATCACGCCCAACGAAGTTGCCAGCGCACTGGTGGCGTATGTCCGTTCCTTGAAGTCGCCCGAAAGCGCTTATGACCGTTATGCCTCGCACAACGATCCCAGTGCGTTAAGTCCACGCGCACAACTTGGCCTAGCCATCTTCAAGGGCAAAGGTCATTGTGCTGAATGCCACTTGCTGCAGGGTTCTCCAGCCATGCTGACGGATCACGCCTATCACCGAGCTGGCGTTGGGTTAGACGCGGTAAACCAACATCTTCCGGAACTCTCCCAAGCGATCATCGAACGATCGCTTCACGGAGCCGCCATCGGTGATCGCGTGGCCACGCACGCTGACGAAGCACAGCTCGGACGCTTTAATGTAACGCAGGATCCGGCTGATATCGGACTCTTTCGCACACCCTCACTGCGTAGCGTTGCATTCACCGCGCCCTACATGCACGACGGCAGTGTCGCCACATTGGACGATGCCATCGACCGCGAGGTGTATTACCGAAGCTTGGAGGCCGACCATCCGCTTCAGCTCACTATCGAGGAACGCGAGGATTTGAAGGCATTTCTTCAAGCGCTGTAAACAGCAGCATCCGTCAGCTACACCCGACCGCATCGTTTCTTGGTCGTTTTTACACTCGGATTTGGCTCGATCGTTCACTACTATTGGTGTAGCGAGAAGGGCTACACATGCGATTCGGCAGAGCGAGCCTTGGCGCATGCCGTGCAGAACAAGGTCTAGGCGGCCTACCACCGCACGGACCTGCTTGAGCAGCGACGCCCGCTGATGCAAGCTTGGGCGGACTTCGTTACATCAGGCAACGCGATCCTGGCAACCTCTTGAGAAGGTTCCCAGGACAATCTTCTTATCAGTCACCCAATCCGTATCGGACAATACGCAATAAGCCTCTGGTATCGAGCATCTTGCTTCAACTGCGGAGTAGCTTGTGCGATGGCTCGCAAGCAGGACCTTAATTCGGTTGAGCGAGTATGCCCGTTGATGCAGACTTGGGGGCAGTACCTGACCTCTCCTTAGGAACAGACCAATGAGTGAAGCCAAGCAGGATCGGCGCCTTCGATTGGTACCGCTCGTCTTTACAGAGCAAGGTATTCCTAGGTCAGGGCAAGAAATTGACCTGGTCCTTAATTGGGCCGCAAGAGGTAAGACGCGCCTATACATCGAAGTCCCCCCCACCGACGTCGCGTATGCCGATCCTAATTTTACAGCCGGTCGACGACCTAGCGGCACTGAGATGCGCACGCTCTCTACGAACGGCAGTGAATTTCGTGAGCACATGGGCAAGCCGCCCAGAATTACACGGCACGATGACGACGACAGTTCACTGATGATTACCCTCGGCGGAGAGGTTCACCCAGAAGTAACCCACCTTGCGCTGGGACCCTGGCACGCAGAAGAATTAAGAACCCAGTACCGCACAACGCTCAACATCTTCCCGGCTTCCTTAAAGCCACATTCAGATGCCCGTCTTGCACAGCAAGGATGGCTCATTTCTAGTCAGATACCTTCGGCTCTGCGCCTGTGCTCCAGCGATAGGGTTACAGATGGAGTGGTGACATCACTGCTAGTGGATCAACATCTCGGTAGCAAAGCACGGTTTCACAGTGAGCTATCCAGCAGCCCAGCCGTTGTTGAGCAGAAGAACATCCTCATTGATGCACTTCTTGAGGATGAGCTCACTGTGAAACTTGGCAAACCACAAGAGGATCCCTACGGTCTGCGTGACGGGGCGTATGGCGTGTACCTCTTGTATTGTGCAGCTGAAAATTTCTATCGGCTGTTGGTCAACGAGCAAGTGCAGCGCGACGACGTGGAGCTTTGGGTTTCAAGCAAGGAACCTAACCTTTTCCAGAAAACCGTGGCGCATCATGCCGTAAAGCTCATTACACCTCGTCACCATCGAGGCCGCGGCGTTAAAAAAGCAAATCAATCGGAGATACATCCCGAGGTTGTCGCACCTGACCTATTCAGACCCGGCCACGACAGACCTGAATTTGTCACCAAAGGCTTGGCGTTACTCATCATTGTCGCGCGGTGGTGGATTGATGAATGCAATAAGGTCAACGGGAAGCCTGCTGTGGCAAGACCTGACCATGACACCGTAGACAAGCGACTAAAAGGTCTGGGGTTCTTAGAAAAAGAAACTCCTTTCTTAAGGCGAGTTGTCAGGTGGTCGCAGCCTCAGAAGCTCCGTTGAATTTAATTACCACGTAAAACTTTGTTCACCAAGCTCATATCGTGCTCGGCCTTACGAGGCGCACCGCGTTTTGTAACCTCTTTAGAATTCGGTGGCTGACCTTTCCTGAAGTTCTTCGTGAAGCCGGTGGTGATGTGGAAATCGGGCTTGGTTACATAGCGCAACGCTTCACGAAGGCCCAGCAGCTTTTCGTGGTCGCTGATATGGACTAGACCCAGCCCATTGAACGTGTAATGGTCCTTGCGCGTATAACAATTGAAATATGAACCATGGCCGGCGCTGTACTTGGCTACCCAAGCCTCGCCAATGGCTTGGGACCATGTTGCGGCCTCGCGGTGTTTATGGCCGTCCATCGCCACAAGTAAATGCACGTGTATGCCACGTCGAAACCCATTTTCGATGCGATATAGCCACCCCGCCATATCAGGCACCACGCGGCCATCCCGCAACGCACGCATGAAGCTATTAATGCTACGCCCCGCTGCTTCGGTGTCGGCCCATTCCTTTTCATTTGGGCGGAAATAAAGGTCCACACGTAGGATGAGCAACTTAGAGTACTGCTCGAACAACTCGGTCATGTATTCGCATGCACCCTTGAAGCGCAGTCGCGCATTCTGGCGATGGTTGTTCTCAAGATACTTAAACCGTTTCGAGCGACATACGCGTCGAATCGTTTTCAGCATGTGACTGAGGATGCTGCGAACATCGGGCTGGTTAGCATCAGGAACGATACCTATGCACCAACGCAAGCCACGCGACGCGTGGTCGCTCGCGTGCAGAGCAACGGTAATGCGTGGATTGAAAATCGGACGCATATGTTTCGGTACACATTCCTCTTGCATCGGCGTCAGTCGATTGTCTACGCCATAGTCCGGGAACATGTGCCTGATGACATCGGGTAGATCGCGACTCATCACTAAAGCTTGAACGCCTATCTTTGTGAACTCGTAGCGAAACCCATCCCTCGCACGAGCGTCCTTGACCTTCCTAACTGCAGGACCCTCTGACGATACGATCTGTTCGATCGTCTTTTCGGATGCCTCGACGCAAAATAGCAGATTACGCTCTTCCGTCACCTGCACCTTGCCGTCGGGCAAGTGCACCAAGGTGTGAGCAAATCGCTCATGACGCTTTTCTGCGGCTTCAATCTCACGCAAGGCGCTCTCGACGTCGAGGTCTTCCGTCGAAGTCGCTTCGACTTGTAACTCCTTAAACTCCGCTTCGCTATGGTTTACTGCTTCTTGTTGTGGGTTATTTTCATCGTTGTTGTTCATGGTTTTACTCCTAGATTAGATTAGATAAGAACCGTAAATGATTTGATGGCGCACCCTCGCAATCGCGGAGCCCTTCAAGAAGGGCGACCCGCGTTTGCTGGGAAAGAGGGAAATAAAAGCCGTTGTTGAGTTGGCCATACGTCCATGTGAAGCACGGACGCGTCTACGCGATGAGCTACAGCTCGAAGGGCTTGTCGCTAAGATCGCTTACACCAGCTACCTGATTGTTGTGGGTACCGGTGTTGCGACGAGTTGAATGGCTCGCGAGCTTAGGTTGACGACGTTGCTTGCCGGTTGGCTTCAATTCCGAAACGCGGGGCAAATTAGCGGCGTAGAACACCAAATCCCCCCAATACCAGCGAACGGCAGCTTTACGCCCTTCGCCGCTCCCGTCCGTGCTGCGGGGCTCTGGAAAATTCTCGTCGTACCACCGGCTTTCGGGATCGTACCGGTTACGCACGGTCGAAGTGCTGAAGTCAAACATCTCTGCGACGTGTTCTTCATTGTACAAAAGCTTTGGTATACCGTTTACGAGCGGTACCGGTGGAAGTTGTAAACATTGATAGCGGGCATCATTGCGCAGTGGCAAAGTCGAGTGAATCGCGTGGGATAAGATTTCCATGAATGTTTCCGTGATTGGTTGAATGGAAACCCATCCTCAACCACGTGCCGCGCTTTAGCACGCACTGGTATGACCACTAACGCTTCCGCACAATCTTCCGCAATGAAGTAGAAACCGCACCAGAATGCGGTTTTCCGGCATCTAAGCGGAAGTGAAAAAAAACTGCTCCGCGGTCCGTGGTTTGCGTCCAAAATACTGCCGTCGAGATAGTTCTAAGGCGATGTCTAGTTAGTTCAAAGCACGGCGTGACGGCTGCTAGCGGCATCACCAGCGTTGGTATGCGCCTCTTAATCGCCCACTGTTCATTCCACGGATTTGCGCATCCATATCACCATTACGAGCAGCCGTCTCGGTCGCTTCATCCGCTTATCGGTGGATGCCTTCAAAGGAGGCTTAATGATGTTTGATAGACCTTGGATCGGTTATCCGTGTCCCTCGCTGGTCGAATGCCTGATTGTGTTCACTGTTCTCTTTCTAGCGGGAAGCTTGTGGGCCTCCTGCATCCGGTGTTACGTCAAATACCGGCTGGAGGAGAAAGTCCATGCATGACATGGTGCATGAGCACGAATGGAGTGGTGACATCGTGGATATCACGCCACGCTGCCCGAACTGCCAATCGACGAGGATCGAGCCTCGTAACTACGCGCAGCGGTTGGGTGGTGCTATTGGTGCCATCGCAGGCTCTACCAGCGGAATAGCTTTGGCGTTGACTGGGGCGGAAATCGGACTGCTCGCCGGTCCCGTCGGCGCGATGCTTGGCGGCGTGGCGGGTGTGGTTATCGAGGGAATCGTGGGCGGTGCCACCGGCTGCGCGGCGGGCTCCAAGCTAGGAGCCGCGATCGACAAAAATATCCTTCACAACCAGCTCTGCCGCGACTGTGGCCACACGTTTAGCGATAGGTCGTAAGCAATCACGTTTCTCACTTTTCTTTCCAACGCAGCATATCGCCCAGGGCCCGGTCATCCGGGCCCTGGACGTTTATGCGCCTCTTATAAGGAGTGGTTCATGCACTTAGTTCAATCCATGGCCTATGTCGGAGAACAACCCTGGCATGGTTTGGGGACACGGCTTGCCTCCGATCAGCCGCTGGAAATCTGGGCCAAGCAAGCAGGTATGGACTGGCAGATCGAGACCGCTTATGTGCAGTTCATCGCCGGTCACCCATTCCCCGGTTCTCTGCACAAGTACCCCGAGCAAAAAGTGCTCTATCGGTCGGACACCAAGGCGCCGCTGTCCGTAGTATCCAAGCGCTTTAAGGTCGTCCAGCCAGCCGAGATTTTGGAGTTCTATCGCGACCTAACCGAAATCGGTGGCTATCAGATGGAAACGGCCGGCGTACTCAAGGAAGGCCGTAAACTTTGGGCTTTGGCCCGCACTGGTCAAAGCGTGACGCTGAAGGGTGATGACACGGTCAATGGCTATCTGCTGCTGGCAACGGCGTGCGACGGGACGCTGGCGACCACGGCCCAATTCACCTCGGTCCGAGTAGTTTGCAACAACACCCTGGCCGTTGCACTGCGCGACGGTGCCGGCGCAGTGAAAGTTCCACATCGCAACGAGTTCGACGCCCAGGCCGTCAAGCAGCAGTTGGGTATCGCCGTCACTCCTTGGTCGTCGTTCTCCGATCACATCAAGGAGTTGGCAAATTGCCGGGTGGCTGAGAAAACAGTCGAAGCCTTTCTGACGAAGGTGTTCGCCTACGGCCATTTGAACACAGAGCCACACGGCTGCGCTTTCAACGAACAGGTGGTTCAGAAAGTGCTTGCCCTCTATTCCGGCCAAGGCAAAGGCTCGGGCCTGTCATCGGCCAAAGGCACGGCATGGGGATTACTCAACAGCGTGACAGAGTACGTGGATCACCATCGTCGTTCCCGCAGCAACGATCACCGTCGCGATACGGCGTGGTTTGGCCAAGGTGCCATGCTGAAACAACGGGCTTGGGGCGAAGCGTTACAACTCATTGCATAGACGAGTAATGCGGTACCTCGGCATGGTCCATCCCCATCAAGGTGATGAACCATGCAGGGTGCGGATTCCGGTCAGGTTGAACATAGGTTCCGACTAGCACTGAACACCTCGCTCGTGCTGACCAGGATGAGTGATCAGCGGCTATCAGGCCGCGTGACTATATCGCGCGGAGGTCTGCTTTCACCAAAAGCAGACACATAAAGCGAACCTGCTTTGATAATTGAATTGCTACGAGCGTTTGGAGGAATTGTGCGGATACCAGGAATCCGTCATGAAAGGTCCATACTCCATTTTTTATGTGCTTGCGGCGATGCTCTTGAGAACATCCAGGAACTGTTCAACCTTCGCATCGGCGCGTTCCAACGACCAGCCCTTCGCATCGGTGGCCAGATACATCTCGTCGAACATTCCGCTACGCAGCAGTTTGCGGAACGCTTTCTTGGCCGCGCCATCCAGAGCGAAGGGCATCTGGTGCGGTTCGCGCGCATAGACTTCATATCCGATCTTCCGCCAGATCTTGGATTTACTGGTGTCGTGCAGAACGTAATCAATGCGCATCCACTCAATCGCGCCACGGGGCTTGGGTTCCAACCCGTCCGCGGTGGTTTCCCAGAAAAGGACCCAATCATCCACGTTCAAGGGGTCGTGATTGCGGACACCAACGTAGTGCTCCAGGGCATAAGCAATTCGCTCCGAGGATTGATCGAGCATGCCCTGCTTGACCTTCTGGCTGTCCTGCGCCAGTTCTTCGCACCACCCGATGATGTGGATGTGCTGCTGCTGGGGTGCGTACGTAAACACCGATAGTGGCGTGCCGGTGATGTGCTTCTCCGTGGGACGGAGCAAAGCCTTTCCATTGGCGCGGTTCAACCGCTCCAATTGCTTTTCCAGGTCCTTCACCTGGGCCCACTTCGCGTCTTCGGTCTTGTAGCGCTTCCGAGCCTTTGCCTCGATGCGCTCATGCATCAACTTGAGATCCGCGTGCGCCTGTGCTTCATGCGCGGGGTTAATGGCGACTGCGGCCTCCACCAGACCCCTGGATCCCTGGAGCCCGTTGTTGGAGAGATTGCTGCTTCCCAGCACAGCTGCCTCAGGCGACCAATAGAACTTAGCGTGCAGGTGGTCCAGGAAGTGGACACGGTCAAAGCCAATGGCCTTTATCAGTTGGCAGATGGCTTTCGGGTTCGAGCCCACGGTGGGCGAAAGGACAACGGATTCCAGCACTGCGGCATCCACGTAGCGATGCCAGTCCAGACCGATGTATGCCGTAGCGATGTGCGTCGGCTTGAGGGCATGGATCCGCTTGGCAATGTCACCGTCTTCGGTGAGAAGTTCCATGGGATCCCCTGTCCCTGCTGTGGAGCCCCTATGGTACGTCAGGGCCGGTGCCGGGAACTGATGGGCCGTGTTTAAGGTTGTTGAGAGAGTGCTGCGGATAGCGGCCGCTTCCGACCGAGGCTGTGTGAAAACACTCCGCAACGCAGCGCCACTATCCTAGACCCAGTCAGTCGATGGAGTCTTGCATGAAGCGATTCGTCGAAGGTGCTGATCGATCCCAGAGTGTGTTGTTTCCCGAACGACTGGACGACTATATAGACGACGATCATCCCGTTCGGGTCATCGATGTGTTCGTGGACGAGCTGGATCTTCGCGAACTGGGTTTTGCGGGCGTGGGGCCTGCCGTCACGGGGCGTCCTGCTTACCATCCCGCCACGCTGCTCAAGATCTACATCTATGGCTACCTCAATCGCGTGCAGTCCAGTCGACGACTGGAGCGAGAAGCCCAGCGCCATGTCGAACTGATCTGGCTGACCGGTCGCTGCATGCCGGACTTCAAGACGGTCGCCGATTTCCGTAAGGACAACAGCGCTGCCATCCGTCGCGTGTGCAGCCACTTCGTGCTGCCATGCCGGCAGATGAAGCTGTTCACCGATGCGGTGGTGGCCATCGACGGCAGTAAGTTCAAGGCCGTCAATGGCCGGGACAAGAACCTCACGCAAGCCAAGCTCAAGGCACGACTGGAACCACTGGAATCGAGCGTGGCGCGGTATCTGGCTGAACTGGATCGTGCCGACCGCGAACCCGGCCGACTGCCGGAGGTTCGGGTCAAGCACCTGACGCTGAAGCTCACCACGGTGCGCGAACAGGTGCAGCAACTGAACGCGCTAGGCAAGGTGATGCGGGAGACTCCTGACCAAGCAGGTATCGCTGACCGATCCCGATGCGCGTGCCATGGCGACCCACGGCTGTGGCTCCGGCATCGTGGGTTACAACGTGCAAGCGGCGGTAGATGCCACGCACCACCTCATCGTCGCGCACGCCGTGACGAACGCGGGCCATGACCGCCATCAACTGAGCGCCATGGCCACGCGAGCCCAGGAAGCTATGGACCAGGACACGCTGATCGCCTTGGCCGATCGCGGTTACTACAAGGGCGAGGAACTACGGGCTTGCGAACAAGCGGGTATCACACCGCTGGTACCCCAGCCGTTGACCTCCAACAGCAAAGCGAAGGGGCGTTTCGACAAACGCGACTTTCGCTATGAAGCTGACCACGATGCGTATCAGTGCCCAGCCGGTGAGCGCGCACCGCGGCGCATGAGCACTATCGAAGATGGCATGACGATCCACGTGTACGGGTCATCGGCATGCCCCGCCTGTCCGTTGCGATCTCAATGCACGACGGAGCGTTATCGACGCATTCGGCGGTGGGAGCATGAGTCGACACTGGAGAGCTTGCAGAGCAGACTGGACGAACGTCCCGAAGCGATGCGTGTGCGGCGCCAGACGGTCGAGCATACGTTCGGCACACTGAAGGCCTGGATGGGCGCCACGCACTTCCTCATGCGAACGCTACCCAAGGTCGCCACGGAAATGAGCTTGCATGTATTGGCTTACAACATGAAGCGGGTGATGAAGATCATAGGAGTGAGGCCGCTGATGCAAGCCATCATGGCCTAAGCCTTCGTTGTTTCTTGCTAACGGGTTCTGACAGGATGAAGCAACGACACAACGCTGCGCTTGGCTAGGAGTTTTGCGTTTCCACACAGCCTCGACCCTTAGCGGCCCATTTCGAAATGGGCCAAATTGGGCAACGGAAGCAACGTGCTCAACACCAGCACGTTGTCCAGGCCGAACCGGAACGCTTTTCAGCCGTTACCGGGGTCTGCAGCAAGAATTGATTACTACTTTTTCGCTTTCTCAGCAGCCATTTGCTTGGCCAGATCAAGCAGCTTGGATCGCGCACTCTTAGAAAGCTTAGCGAATGCCAGCAGCATTTCCGCCTGATCGTCCTCTTCGGCGAAGAGGTATGCCAAGGGCACCTCCAGCGCCTGTGCAAGCGCTGCTGCCGTATCCATGTCCGCTCGATTGACCTCTTGCTCGTAGCGATTGATCCGGACACCACCGTTGGCCTTGTCATCCGTCACAAGTCCTCCCAGCGCTCGTTGCGACAGCCCACGTATGGCGCGGGCCGCCTTCAGACGCTTCGCAAAGATGGCTGTGACGGACTTGGTCAAGCAAGGGCAATGGTGGCTGAACCCCAGACAGCATGGCCCATATACCTCTAGCGCAGTAGTCTATACCGTTGCAGTATATATCAAGCGACGCGGCCTCTCAGGCAGCGGGCCAAGCACAGCCTTTTCCGTATTTCTTCATCAAGCAAACAGGGGTAATTCAATGAAACAACCAAACCAGAAATTGCGGTCCGTGTCGTCTGTTCTAACGAAGATGCCTGTTGTTGTAATAGGCATTGGTCTTGCTGGCTGCACGAACGGGGATATATCCAGCCTCAAAGATCAGGTAATTGATGGCACCTCGTACACGATTGGTCAGGTTTTCGACCATCGCAAGGCATGCGACTCGGTATCGTGGAAAGAATCGAAGGATGATCGAGACCGCACGATCATTGAGTATCAATGCGTCCTCAACATGGACAATGCTCCGTATCAGCAGGAGCAGCAGAAAGAGCTTGAACAGCTAGCTCAACGAATCCAGCTCGATCAGCAAGGATTTCGTGACAATCTGGCGAAAGAGCCGCAACGGATCGCCAATGCGCAAAAGATCATGGATGAAGGTGGCTGCGGGGATCTCGTGCGGTGCAAGCAAGATATTGCCGATGAGCAGAGGAACTACCAACAAGCTCTGGCAAATGAATCGCAAAACCTGGCTGACATTCAGAACAGAACGCAAGCTGACATCGATCGACTCAAGTCGCTGGGGTACGTCACCGGGATCACGGACATCTACCAGTGGGTAGTCAATGATAGCGGCACCACACTGATCTTCGCCGGCTTTGACCTGACTATGAGTAGTGGGCAGGTTCTGCACAGGAGCTATGGAGGAAACCCTTGGTATCCAGTACGACTCATGGTCGGGAATAATCCGACGTATTTCGACATGTACAAACCCTAGGCTTCCTTGTTTCCTGATAAGGAGCTAAGTCCTCGCCGCCCTTACGGAGTGGCGAGGACTTGTCCCGAGACTGATAATTTCTTCATGTCGTGACCACACATCGAGGCCGCCCAGCTTGATCTGGGTGGCCTCGGTCTGTGGTCATCCCCGGCGTCACCCTAGGGCACGGACATCGATGCCGCGGGCCCATAGTGAGTCCAGGACCTTCGAAAATAGACTCTAGAACTCGGCTCGCTCCTCAGGAGATGGGTCGTCGAACAACGCTGCGATAAGGTCGGCTGCCAGTCCCAGAATCAGGCGGTCGAATCCCTGTGTGCCGTGGCATGGGCCACCTATGTGATCTGGCCGTCACCCACAGCAATGGGCATAATGAATCAGGGCACCTCCACGAACAACTTAGAACCGAGAGATGATGCCGCGAACTTCCACTAAGCCACTGACTTTTATCGACGCCTTCGCTGGGTGCGGTGGTCTTTCCCTAGGGTTAATGCAGGCTGGCTGGACTGGCCGCTTTGCGATCGAGCGCGACAAGTTCGCATTCGCCACGCTCAAGGCAAACCTGTTGGCGAAGGGTTCGCCGCACAAGTACGTCTGGCCACGGTGGCTCCCAAAAGAACCGATCGGCATCGTCGAGCTTCTGAGCAACTATCGAGAACAGCTCGAAGAAATCTCCGGAAGCATAGACGTGCTAGTCGGCGGGCCACCGTGCCAAGGCTTTTCCAGCGCGGGGCGACGCAAGCACGATGATCCCCGCAATCAGCTGTTTGCCTCTTATTTGAACTTGGTCGACATCATCAAGCCAAAAGCGGTCTTGATCGAGAACGTCCGAGGCTTCACGCTCGATTTCAGCGCCGGCGAGGAGATTAAGAATTTTTCGCAGGCACTCAAAACGAGACTGTCTGACGCGTATACGGTCCATGAGCAGTTGCTCGATCTATCCATCTTCGGCGTGCCACAGGCGCGCACACGCTACTTCGTTCTCGCTTTCCGCTCTGAATTGAATGTACCGAACCCCTTCGTACACCTGCAAAGTCGCCTTCCCTCATTCTTACGTTCCCTGCGTCTGACAGCCCCGGTCTCGTCGGAAGCGGCGATTTCTGATCTTGAGGTTGGTCGAAGCGGCACGCAGCCATCAACGGAGAGCAAGGGCTTCGAGGAAACCCGTTACGCCGGTCCGCTCACTCGTTACCAAAAGCTGATGAATGCAGGGTGCAAAGTTCCCGCCGACCTACGTCTGGCGCGTCACGCCGACGACATTGCACGCCGCTTCAAGGAGATCATTAAGCTGAGCCACGCCAAAGGCCGTCTGAATGTCAGCATTGGGGCTGAAATGCGGGCGCGCTTCGGGCTCAAGAAACTGGCTCTGCGTGTGCTCGATCCTGATCGCCCGTCGCCGACGATCACGAGCATGCCCGACGATCTGCTTCACTATTCGGAGCCACGCACATTGACGGTTCGGGAGAACGCGCGGCTACAGACTTTCCCTGACTGGTACTCCTTCCAGGGTAAGTACACGACCGGCGGTCACCTTCGCAGGCAAGAAGTGCCTCGCTTCACGCAAGTGGCTAACGCAGTGCCGCCGCTAGTCGCACGCGCGATCGGCGAGGCTCTGGCGGATCTGCTTAGGACCAAGCACACGGTTGCGGCCGAACGCGACCGCAAAGTGCACTCACGCCTGCATGGCGTCCAGCAAAGCGCGGAAATCCGCACGTAAGCTCAAAATCAATTTGCGAAGCTCGCGCATCTGGGCGATGTCGACAACCTTGCCGGCGTCATCGACGACGCTGCTAGGCTTACCTTGAGGAACCAAGACAGCATGCCCGAGAGTGTTGCGGTTACTAACAACGCCATCGCGATACGATTTGACAGTCGCCACACCAGTTGAGTGCGTCGCGAACTCATCCATAGCTAAGATGCTCGCTAGCATGCGCAGGCGATGGTCCGACGTGAAAAGTATGTGCGCTTTGAATAGAGCTTCAACGCTCGGCGCGGACCGGAGCTTCTCGCCTAACTTGGTGAGACTCTGCACCTGTTCCGCCACGCGCGTCAGTGCTTCCTTGATAAATTTGGCTTTACCCTCGCCATCGAGCTTGTCGTGCGCCAGTGTCAGACAAGTATTAACCATGTGGTCAATATCGCTGGTGGCGCCCATGACGATGCCGCGAGTGTGATCGAGGTCGAGAACCTTTTTAATGAGGGAGTCGAAGACGCCGACCACCTCTTCGACCAGATCATCGCGACTGGCGCAATAGATCCCCTCCAATTTCTTGTCGAAGGCCTTCTGCCGCAACTCGATAACTGTCGCCTGCCCAGAATAGAAGACCACATCCTTGTACTGGACAATCTGACGGATACGCTCGATCGCGTCCTCGCCATGAACGTCTTTGCCAAGATCCCAATCCACTAGGATAAGGTCTACCTCGTCTGTGAAAACGTCATCGGAAATAGCTTGTTCCATCTCCTCAATCGTAATGCATTGTCGGGGCTTGAATTCGAAACCCTCGTCAGCCATTCGCAACGCGATCCTCTTGATCTGCGCGGCAACTCTGTCGGGTTGGTCATCCACCCACAGCACGTTGAAATCGAGCCTCACGCGCTTCTCCCCTTCGCGGCGATCTTAATAATGAGTCCCAGGCCCTTTTCCACTTGATCGTCGAGTTCGATGCTGCCCCCCATTTCTCCGAGGGCCTGCCGAACATGATAGAGGCCGAGGCCTGAGCCTTGCGTGGTTGTATAGCCCATCTCAAAAATACGCGAGCGGTTTGTGCCGGGGGCCAGACCGCGGCCGTTGTCACTCACATGGATTGTTAGGCTGTTCTTGTCCTCCTGCGTCAGGACGAACTTGATGCGAGACGCCTTGGCCTTCCTCGCGTTGCTGATCAGGTTGTCAACAATGATCGACGCGTCAATCGGGTTGAAGCGCAGCTTTATGCCAGGGTGCTCGTTCTCGGCCGTGATCTGCAGTCGCGCGCTGCCTGTGGTACGGGCAATCTGTTCGATGTAGTCGTAGATGAACGAGGCGAGGTCGGTCTCGATCTTTTCGGAGTCCAACTTGAAGTTCGCTTTCGCCGCGAACTTCGTCACCGACATGACCTTCCTGTTGAGGAAGGCCATCTGCTCCAGCGTCTTGAGAACAGTTTCGCGCGGAATCGATGTCTTTCCGGCAGTCTCGATCAGAAAGTTCTCGATCTGCTGTGCGATGTCGACGGCATAGATCGTTACCTGATGATGAAGGTTCAGGATCGTGGCGGCATCCACTGTGACGAAGGATTCCAGGAAGTGCGCGCGCCGCCGCTCCGTTTCCACCTCTGCTTCTGCCGTGGCTGCGCGCTGGTTTGCGGCTTCGGCTACTGCCAGCGCCTTGTCTGCCACGCGCCGTGCATCTGCTTCAGATTTCTTGAGATCGTCGAAGCGACGTTCGGCTGCATCGAGCTTAGCAAGCAACTTCTTGTCGTTCGTTTTCTCGGCAATCGCGCGCAGACTGACCAGGGATGTCTCAAAATCGCTGGAGCGCTCGTTGATCAGGTCAACGAGCCGCTTGCTGTACTCGATCAAACGCACCTTGTCGTTATCTACGAGGTTGGCGACCGCCGAGGACACACGTGCGCGTCCCGGGTCCGTCATCAGGCGAGAAAGGTCGTCGGTGTTCGCATCGGCCTTGTCGGTCCAAGATACCGGGACGACGTACTTTTCCAATCGCTTTAGGCAATGCTCCATCACTGCTTTGTGCAACTGCTCGACCGCGGGTGTTTCGATCAGACCTTGGTTGCGGCTTGATGCTTCCTGAAAGTCTTCATCCGACCCGGATACGTCAACGCGTCCAATAATTTCGCGAGTGCCCAGAAAGCGTGCATAGCCTTGCTGTTTGCGGCGATCGAAGCCGAACCAGTCATTCCCGTCTTCGCCGATCGGGTAGACGCGGAAGTTGTTCCTAAAAAGGAAAACTGATCCGAACTGCACAGACGGTAAGCCCACACGCCGAGTGAACGTGGCCTTCGCTGATTGGTTGAGATAATAGATCTCGCACTTAAACTCGGCCGACGCCAGACGCTCGTACGGGTTCGGTTCGGCAATGCGGTAAATGACCTCACCACGGTCCGTAAGCGTCGTGTGCAGCTCCTTAGCGTCGATGGTCACCCGAATGAACGTCGTCTTGTCCTGCAGTGTGCTGAAGATGAAATTGCCGATCTGGCCGTTGACTAGATCCTTAGGCAGCGGCTTCTCGCCTTCCTTGGCATGCAAGGCGATGAGCCGCTTGTCTTCTGCTGCCTCGGCCGGTGCTGTGATGTGAATGCCAAAGCCGTCGGTCTCCTCTCCAAACGGGTTGATCAACTTGGCTAGCGACGCCTTCAAATTCAGGATGCGCTGTCGCGGCCATGGCCGTCTCAGCCGTTGGATAGTGATCGCAGTGCCATGCTTAAGCGTCGACTCGAACTTGCGTAGCTCGCGCGGAAGTTGGAACGCGTCTTCTTCCGCGTAGCGGACGGGAACGTTCTCGAAATGCTCCTTTGCGTCCTTCTCGAATAGCTCCCAATCGACGGTCAGCCGATGGACGGCCTTGGCACGGCCCTGAGGGCGGCTTTGTATGATGACCTCCTCTCCCAGGCGATCAGATGAGAAGCGGCCTATACCCTTGCTTCCTGCATAGTGGCGGCGCTCGGCGGCGATGTTGCGGAAGTCATCTGCGGAGCCGTCTACGCGCTTGGACGAGTAAGCAACAAACAACCATTTGTTCGTCAGATCTTCATAGGTCATGCCGGAGCCGTTGTCCGCGATGACGATCATGCCGTCACCGAAGTAAAGCTGCACACTGTCCGCGCTGGCGTCGAAAGAATTCTTGACGAGTTCGAAGATCGCGACCTCGTCATCGGTAATGAGCTCGCGACCCAGCACACGCTTGAGGCCCGTGCTGACATCGAAGTGCAGACTGTCCTTTTTAGTCAAACTCATCTCCCGTTTTCCATCATAACCAGCGAGAAGTTGCCGCGTGTCATGCCGGCATACACCTATGGATGCTCGTTATTGCTGTCTGCTCATTGCCCGTGAGCGCGCAGCGGCTCTCGGTCGTGGCACATGCATGAAGACGATACGGCATGGCGGCTCGGCGGGGTAGCCCAGGCAAGCATCAGGCGTGGAACGAAGTGATGAAGCTCGTGGCCTGACCGGCGCCTACCCGTAGGGTTGGGCATTTACTGAAAACAACGCGAGATCTATTACCCAGCAACTACTCAGCCACGGAAAAGTCCGCC
The DNA here is from genome assembly GCA_903970555.1 of Vulcanimicrobiota bacterium. GTDB lineage: Bacteria > Pseudomonadota > Gammaproteobacteria > Xanthomonadales > Rhodanobacteraceae > Dyella_B. The sequence goes on along the minus strand of CAJCJD010000022.1, from coordinate 23,553 downwards.
GACCACCTTGCCTTGCTGGAAGTTACCGATTTGGCCATTACCATAGTTGCTTCGATCTCTCATCCGAACGTGGCAGTAAAGTTCGTAACCGAGTGCAATGAGTTTTAGCCAGTAGCAACAACGGCCGGCACACCCAATGGCATACCAGCCGCCACATATTTCAAATAAGTTGCGTTAAATCAACAACTTAATTTACTTCGTTGGCGGAAGAGAGTGGGAGTCGAACCCACCCGAGACAGTCTGACTGCCTCACCCGGATTTGAAGTCCGGACGCCCCACCGGGGACGATTCTCTTCCATCATGCAACGCGGTCGCAGCCGGACCAAACAAATCGAGATATTCCGACCGGATTCTACGCAAGGTGCCGCGGTTGAGCGTAACGCCTTGCCGATCAAAAAACTCCAGTATCTGGATCGCGACCTTTCGACCATTGTCGAGACTGTCGCGGAACTGTGCCGCGGTAAACCGACCGTCAGCCGCATGCGCGGCGATGTCGGCGGCGATAAGTACCATTTCGTGCATGGTGGTGCGCAGAAAAAAATGGTCGTGCGCTACCTCATCGGCCAGGCCCAGCCGTGCCGCGAATTTCATCAGATCTCTGATCTCTTGCTCCGGACGCCCAAGCACTTGCGCGATATCGCGCACCCGCGGTGGGCGGAAGCGGATATCACCGCCAAGTAACGGGGTGATCGCCTGCCATAACACCGCGCGCTCCGGGCTCAACTGCAGGGCGTGGCTAGCAAGGCGTACAAAGGCACCATCGCGAACGACGCGTCCAGCAAGGTCTTCGTGCTGCAGGGCTAGCGCGAAGACATGAGGAGGCAGCCTGGGTTGCAATGCCAACCGCAGCTTCTCCCGGCCCATGCCTTGCAGGTCGGGGTTGGTCGCGTGGAACATTTCAAGACATTCGATCACGGCAGTAACGAAGCGTTGCCAATGCGCCTGGTTGATCGCAGTGCGTTGCTCGCCGATATCGAAGACGACCGGCGACAGTGCTGCGGTGATTTCATCGCGTTTGGCCGCAGAGAGTGCACGATCTCGTGTAAATGCCGAGAGATCCCACGCGAACGGCGACGTCTGAAGCAACGCGGCGAAGGCTTGCTGTGGATCGATGATGGAGAGCGCAGCGCGCACTGCCTCGCGCTCGGCAGTGCGGCGCTGGCGCGAAGGTGCACGCAGGTCGAGGAACTGGCCGCCGCCTATCGTGCGCTGGGCGGAAACGTCGCGCAGCACGAAGCGGTCAAGTGCCGCAGCGGCGATCGGCCGGCTTAGCACCAATTGGATATCCGCCGTATGTCCGGGCAGCAATTGTTCGCCTTCAAGCAATACGATGCGCGCACCAACCTCGACGGCTGCATGGTGCAGACGCGCCGGAAACCATTGGCCGATTGGCCTGGATTCGCTGGGCAAGAGATGCAAGCGCGCGTCGATACGATCGGTCGGCTCGTGCAGAAAAGGATCGACGACCATATCTCCGCGATGGATCGCATCCTTGGTGATGGCTTCGCCGGCGAGGTTGAGTGCGCAACGGTCCCCCGCCCTGCCACTCTCTACCGCGCGATTCTGCGCATGCATCGAACGCACGCGTGCCGCTAATCCCGAAGGACTAATCAGCACCTGATCCTTGATGTTTACCACCCCGGACAGCACGGTGCCCGTCACCACCACGCCGATGCCGGACAGCGTGAACACGCGATCGACTGCGAGGCGAAATCGCCCCTCGGCGACTCGCGCGCCGAGCGTGCGTGCCTCGACGGCGAGCCGATCGCGCAGCGCGTCGACACCCAGGCCGGTGGTCGAGGAAACTGGCAGAATGTCGGCGTCCTTGAGCATGCTGTTTGCGGTGGCTTCGCGGATCTGCGCGCGCACTTCGGCCAAGCGTTCGGGCGTCGCCAGATCGACCTTGGTTAGCGCGATCACGCCTCGCTGGACGTGCAACAGATCCAGGATCGCCAGATGTTCCAGGGTTTGCGGCATCACGCCGTCGTCGGCCGCCACCACCAACAACGCAACATCGATGCCGCTGGCGCCAGCCAGCATGGTGTGCACGAAGCGCTCATGTCCGGGCACATCGATAAAGCCAACCACCGAGCCGTCTTCCAATGGCAGATAAGCAAAGCCCAGGTCGATGGTGATGCCGCGCGCTTTTTCTTCTTTCAGGCGATCGCCATCGACGCCGGTCAAGGCCTTGACCAGCGCCGTCTTGCCATGATCGATATGACCGGCGGTGCCGACAATCATGGGTCGGCAGCAACCACGCCGTCGACGTCGAGCTGGGCCAGTGACGTTAGGAACAGTGATTCGTCCGCCTCGACCAAACAACGCAAATCCAAATGCAGCGAGCCATCGGCGACCCGGCCGATGATCGGCCGCGGCAGCATGCGCAACGCGGCGACCAATCGCTGCAACGTACTCTGGCTGTTGCGCGCGCGAATCACCAGCGCGGCACTGGCGAGGGTATCCAATGGCAGCGCGCCGGAACCGACTTGGCTGAGGCATTCACCAACCTCGACCACGAACGCATCTCCGAACCGCTCGGCAACCGTCGGCTGCAGGCGGCGCGCTTGCGTTTCGATGTCAGCTTTAACGCGTGTCAGGAAGTACAGCGTGGGCAGACGTTCGGTGAGACGATCGGGATCGCGGTAGAGGTTTAGCGTGGCCTCGATCGCGGCGAGGCGAAGCTTATCCACGCGCAGCGCGCGCTTGAGGGGATTGCGATTGATCTGCTCGATCAGCGCGTGGTCTCCGACGATGAAGCCAGCCTGCGGACCGCCCAACAGCTTGTCGCCGGAAAAGGTGACCAGCCGCGCACCCTCGGCTACAGCTTCGCGCACGGTGGGCTCCTTGGCGAGCCCGTAGCGAGACAGATCGACAAGGCTGCCGGAGCCCAGGTCGTTGAGCAGCGGCACACCAGCTGCATCGGCGATAGCGGCCAATTCGCGCGCGCCGACTTCCGCAGTAAAGCCTTGGATACGGTAGTTCGAGGTGTGCACCTTGAGCACGAGGCCGGTGCGTTCGTTGAGAGCGTCGTGATAATCGGCAGGATGAGTGCGGTTAGTGGTGCCCACTTCGACCATGCGTGCGCCGGCCCGCGCCATGATGTCGGGCATGCGGAAGGCGCCGCCGATCTCAATCAGCTCGCCACGCGATACCACAGCCTCGCGCCCGAGCGCGAACGTGTTGAGGCAAAGCAGCACGGCCGCCGCGTTGTTGTTGACCACGGTGGCGTCTTGCGCACCGGTCAATTCGCAGAGCAGGCTGCGCAGATGATCGTCGCGTTCGCCACGCGTGCCGCCGGCGAGGTCGTATTCCAGCGCCACTGGGTGACGCATCGCCTCCACCGCCGCTTCGATCGCGGCTTCAGCCAGCATCGCGCGGCCCAGATTGGTGTGCAGCACGGTGCCGGTGAGATTGAACAGCGCACGCAGACCTGGTGCGCGCGCTTCCAGCAGATCCCTTGCACGTTGCGCCACGTCGATGGCGCTGGGAGCCACGGCGCTAGTGCTGCGCAAAATCTCGCGTGTGTCGTCGATCACCTGGCGAATGGCGTCGGTGGTGACAATGCGTCCGTGGCGTTCCAGCAGCAACGCCGCCTCGGCCGTCGCCAGCACGGCGGCTACCGCAGGAAGGTGACGCAGGGACATTGCCTCGGGTTCGGCCATGACGCTCATCCAGTGACATCGCCGAATACCCAAGCGTTGATTCGAGAGCACGGCGACGAAGGCTCGGGTTGCCCCTATGCTGCGGTGCGCACCGGGTGGGGTCAAGGCAAACGACTGATGCTTTGCTCCCTCCCCTGCGCGCAGGGGAGGGCTGGGGTGGGGTTGTCCGAGCTTGCCGTAAGCGTGATGAATTCACCCCTTCCCAACCCTCCCCTACTGCACGTAAGGTTGGGAGCAAAGCGTCAGTCGTTGTATTTCAGCCGGTGACTTTCGCCCTGTGCCGTAGCATGCTCCTCGACGCGGCCGTGCTCGCCGCCGTTGAAAGTCTTGCCCCTGCGCAGCGCATCCGGCCTGCGGCATACGGTGGGCAATGTCGTGCCCTGTAGGGCCTTCATGTCCAAGAGTGTTGGCAGGAGGAATCCATGTCCGTCGCCTTGCAAACCACGCGCAACGTGCGCGCACGCGTGTTGGTGTTTGTGTTGCTCGCGGTGGTTGGCCTGTTTTATGTGAAGTGGCATCCGTACTACGCACGTGCATTCGTGGCCGCGACCCAGCATTCCATTGGCCATTCGATCCTGATGGGTGACCAGACGAGCGCGCCAGCGCCGTCCTGGAGCGCGGCGCTCGGCTATGCATTGGCTTATGGCAAGGCGATCTGGCAGGCCATGGTGTTGGGCTTATTGCTAGGCTCCGGCATCCAGGCGTTGCTGCCGGAGAACTGGGTGCAGCGTGCGTTGGGCGGCCGCGGTTTTAGCAGCGTGCTGGCCGGCGGCCTGCTGGCCGTGCCAACCATGATGTGCACGTGCTGCGCGGCGCCGGTGGTCGTGGGCTTACGCAAGCACCAGGCGGCACCCGGCGCGGCCATCGCGTTCTGGCTTGGCAATACCACGTTGAATCCTGCGACCCTGGTGTTTACCGGCTTCGTGCTCGGCTGGAACTGGACTTTACTGCGCCTGCTGCTGGGCATACCGATGGTGTTCGGGCTGGGTTATCTGGCCAACCGCATGGCGAATCCGGGGGCGTCGGTGGCGATGGAGTCATCGCCAGTAGAACCCGAGGCGCGCTCGCTGGCTGACGTGGGCCGACGCTGGGTACAGATCTTCGTGCGGATGATAGTGCGACTGATTCCCGAATACGTGGTGATCGTATTGCTGCTCGGCGCGATCCGCGCGTGGATGTTCCCTCACATCGGATCGGCGATCGGTGATCAATGGTTCTGGATCGCGGCGCTGGCACTGGCTGGGATGCTGTTCGTGATTCCAACAGCCGGTGAGGTACCGATCGTTCAGGCGATGCTGGCGTTGGGAATGGGGGGCGGTCCCGCCGCTGCATTGCTGCTCACCTTGCCACCGGTAAGCTTGCCATCGCTGGCGATGCTTGCGCGCTCGTTTCCCGTGCGGATGCTAGTGGCGATCGCGATAGCAGTGGTCGGCTTTGGGATCCTTGGCGGAGCGCTTGCGTCGTTGTTGGGAATGCGCTGAACGCGCTCGTCATGCCGGCGGATACGTGCCGAGTAGCACCTACTCGGCCACGACCTCGCTATCGCCCACCAGCAGCAGCGGGTTCTGCGCGTGCCGGGCAAAGCCCGCTTCGGCGATCAGTATGTCCAGACCCAGCGAGGCAAGATCGTCCGCGTAGGGATCGACCTGCATGTCGTGCACCTGGTAGAGCCGTTTGGCGTACGTGTGACACTCACCGCAAGTCTCAGCCTTCACCACGCCAGCATCGCCTTCGATCCCTTGCAGGAATAGCTCACGCGTGCCGCCGCAAGTGATGCACACGGCGCGTACATGGTTCCACGCGGTGGAGCACAGCGAGCAGTACAGGTAGCGCGTACCAGGTGTGATACCGCTGGCAGTGACCAAACCGGATACCGAAGGTGATCCGCAGCAGGGACAGAGCGCACGTTCTTCGAGCAACCGTAAGTCATCGATCTGCAGCCGCGCGGCTGAGCCCGTGAAATACACCTGCAAGGCCGCGGCGACAAAAACTGCAGCGCCCGCATCGGAAGCGGCCAACACGCCGCGCAAGAAATGGTCCGCCAATGTATCCAGCGTAGCGGCGTCTCGATGCCGCAACTGCTCGATTGCCTCCACCGCGGCGGGCGGCAGTTCGCTGCTGTCGATATGGTCCAGTAGCAAGAGGAGTCCTTCGCGCCAGGACGATTCGCGCCGATGACCGTCCGCCGCCAACGGCGGCAGACGTGCTTCGGTGGCCTGCGCCACCATCGTCGAAGTAAGCACCGCGGCAGGCGCAAGCGTCGTTGCAACGACATGCTGAGCGTATGCCAATGCGGCCATGAAACGCAGCCACGCCTCCATCGGGTGTCCGGCGGCAAGATGTTTCAACCGTTGCGCGGTCGCTGCGAAGCGTTTGGCCGGATCGGCCAACAGGATCGGATCGGGCGCTTTGACGCCAGCGTGAGATGGCCCCGTCCATTTACCGCTGGGTGGTGCTTCGGCTTGTTTCACGGACGATTCCTGATAGTCGGCTTGCCATGCTCGCCAGCCGCCAGCTCCTTCAGCCATTTGCGATGATGACGCCAGGCCCATCCCGGAGTGACGTAACCCTGGGTCATGCCTCGTACTGAATCACGAATCCAGATCGCCGCGTACACGTGGATCACCCAGATGATGATTGCCGCGATCGCCGCCAGGCTGTGAATCAACACCGCCACACGTTGCACCGGGATCGAGGTGGCCGCACCGAAATACACTTCCCAGATCACCAGGCCGCTGAAAAACAGCACCGGAATCAGCAACGTCATCGACCAGAACACCATCTTCTGGCCGGCGTTGTTGCGACCGACCGGCGGCACGTGTTCCTCATCGTTGATCGCGACATACTTGATCGACTTCATCCAGGCAATGTCATCCTTGTGCACGAGATTCTCGCGCCAGAACTGGATAATCAAACCGAGGTAACTGATCAGCAGCAGCACGCCGATCCACGGATGCACTGCGCGCGTCCGTTGACCGCCACCGAACAGGCCGGACAGGAAAAACAGCATCGGGTGGAACATCGACAGGCCCGATAGCACGAGCAGCACAAAGCAGATCGCAGTGATCCAGTGGTTGATCCGGTTCACCGCGGTGTAGCGGATGATTACGGTCTTCGGGCGCGTCATGATGACTTCTCCGATTCCGCTTCACGCAGCACGCGCTCGCCCTGTGCTTCGTCTTCGTCGGTCACTTCATTCGGGCCGGCGGTGACCCAGTGGAAGAAGCCGGAAAGCGCAGCAAGCGCGATACCAATCAAAGCCAGCGGCTTGATGACGCCCTTCCAGGCCATGACCACCGGGCTGATCTGCGGCTTGTCGGGCAGGCCCGAATACAACGACGGCTTGTCGGCGTGGTGCAACACATACATCACATGCGTGCCGCCGACTTCCTGTGGGTCGTACAAGCCGGCTTTATCGAAGCCGCGAGATTTCAGATCCTCAATGCGCTCCCCGGCCCAGTCCTTCATATCGGTCTTGGAGCCGAACATGATCGCGCCCGTAGGGCACGCTTTTACGCAGGCCGGCTCCAACCCGACCGACACGCGGTCGGAACACAGCGTGCATTTGTACGACTTGTGATCTTTCTTGTTGATTCGCGGGATGTCGAACGGACAACCTTTCACGCAATAGCCGCATCCGATGCACTTGTCGCTGATGAAGTCGACGATGCCATTGGCGTACTGCACGATTGCGCCCGGCGCCGGACATGCTTTCAGGCAGCCCGGATCCTCGCAATGCATGCAGCCATCCTTGCGAATCAGCCACTCGAGGTTGCCCTGCTCGTTCTCGTACTCGGCGAATTTCATCAGGGTCCATACGCTTGGACCCAAATCCGCCGGGTTCTCGTAGGACCCTTCAAAGTGGCCGATTTCCGGCCGCAGGTTGTTCCACTCCATGCACGCCGACTGGCAGGCCTTGCAGCCGATGCAGCGACTGACGTCGATCAACTTGGCGACCTGGTCCTCGTGACTGCGCGCCGAGGGAGGCGTCATGGTCGACGCGGAGCGCCGGACATAGTCTTGCGATTGCAAATCTGACATGTCTTTGGCCTCAGGTTGTCGGTGCGCTGGTCTTTTCTACGTTGACGAGGAACGCCTTGAACTCGGGTGTCTGGGTATTTGCATCGCCGACAGACGGCGTCAGCGTGTTGGCACCGTAGCCCTTCCTGGCCTGACCGGTGAAACCCCAATGCAGCGGCACGCCGATCACATGGGTCGCTTTGCCGTCGACCGTGAGCGGCTTGATGCGCTTGGTCACATAGGCCTTGCACACCACCACGCCGCGCTTGGAAGACACCTTCACCCAACCGCCCTGATCGATGCCTTTCTCCTTGGCCAACACCTCGCCGATCTCGACGAACTCTTCCGGCTGGAGGATCGCGTTGATCAGTGCGTGCTTGGTCCAGTAGTGGAAGTGCTCGGTGAGGCGATACGTGGTCGCCACGTACGGAAAGTCTTTTGGACTGCCAAATGCAGCACGATCATCGGCGAACACGCGCGCCGCTGGATTGGAACGAACCTTGGGATGCAGCACATTTTCCACCGGCGATTCCAGCGGTTCGTAATGCTCGGGGAATGGCCCGTCGACCATCAAGTCGCGGGCGAACAGGCGGCCCATGCCTTCGGCATTCATGATGAAGGGACCGACGCCGTCGGAAGGCTTCACCGTCGGGCCGTAATCGGGCACGTCGATGCCCACCCAACGGCTGCCGTTCCACGAGATGATCGGCTTGGCCGGATTCCACGGCTTGCCATCCGGATCGGCGCTGGCGCGGTTGTACAGAATGCGGCGGTTGGCTGGCCACGCCCACGCCCAGTTGGGAGCAATGCCCTGCTCGCGCGGATCGGTCGCATCTCGCCGAGCCATCTGGTTGCCCTTCTCGGTAAAGCTGCCCGAGAAAATCCAACAGCCCGAGGCGGTGGTGCCGTCGTCGCGCAACTGCGCGAAGCCGTCCAACAAGGTGCCGGCTTTGGTGGCTACCGCACCGGTTGTTGCATCGGTGAGATCGGCCAGCGCACGGCCATTCATTTCCTTGGCCAACTCCTCTGGGTCAGGACTGATCGGGTCGGTGTACTTCCAGGTGACATTGAGGATCGGATCGGGGAAGGCGCCGCCTTCCTTGCGATACATCTCGCGCAGGCGATGGAAGATGCCGCTCATGATCCAAATGTCGGACATGGCATCGCCGGGAGCATCCGCCGCCTTCCAATGCCATTGCAGCCAGCGCGCCGAATTGACCAGCGAGCCGTTCTCCTCGGCAAAGCACGTCGTCGGCAGCTGGAATACCTCGGTCTGGATCTGCGCCGAATCGGCCGGATTTTGCGGGCCGAAGTTCTGCCAGAAACGCGATGTCTCCGTGTCCAGCGGATCCATGGTGACCAGGAACTTGAGTTTGCTGAGACCACGACGGATCTTGCCGCGATCCGGGAAGGCCTGCTGCGGATTGAAGCCCTGGCAGATGTAGCCGTTCATCTGGCCGTTGTTCATCATCTCGAAGGCCTTGATGATGTCGTACAACGGCACGTCGAGCTTGGGCAGCCAGTCGTAAGCCCAATTGTTGTCCTGGGTGGCCGCATCGCCGTACAGCGCCTTCTGCAGACTGACCACGAACTTGCGGTAGTTCTGCCAATAACTGGTCTGGCCCTGACGCAAGGGTTTGAACAGCTTCGTCTTCATGTACTCGTCGAAGCTGGTTTCCTTATCGGTGGGCAAATTCAGGTAACCGGGCATCTGGTTGGAAAGCAGCCCGATGTCGGTCAATCCCTGGATGTTGGAGTGCCCGCGCAGGGCATTCATGCCACCGCCGGCCACGCCGATGTTGCCCAGCAGCAGCTGGATCATCGCCATGGTGCGGATGTTTTGCGCACCGACGGAGTGCTGCGTCCACCCCAGCGCAAACAGGCTGGTCAGGGCCTTGTCCGGTGCGGCGGTGCTGGCGAACAGATCGCAGATGTGCAGGAACTTGTCCTGCGGCGTGCCGCAGATGCGCGACACCATCTCCGGCGTGTAACGGGAGACGTGCTGCTTGAGCAGATTGATCACGCAGCGCGGGTCCTGCCAGGTATCGTCGGATTTGGCGAAACCATCTTTGTCCAACTCGTAATCCCAGCTCGACCTGTCGTAGCTGTGGGTTTCCTCGTTGTAGCCGCTGAACAGGCCCTCCTGGAACGTGAAACCATCTTTCACGATCAGGCCGGCGTTGGTATAGGCACGCACATACTCGTGCTGGATGGCGTCCTTCTCCAGCAGATAACGGATCACACCACTCAGGAACGCGATGTCCGTGCCCGGGCGGATCGGAGCGTAGTAGTCGGCCACCGAGGCGGTACGGGTAAAGCGCGGATCGACCACGACGAGCTTGGCACCGTTTTCGATCTTCGCCTCAATCACCCATTTGAAGCCACAAGGATGCGCTTCGGCAGCATTGCCACCCATCACCAAGACGACATTGGCGTTCTTGATGTCCTGCCAGGTGTTGGTCATTGCACCGCGACCGAATGATGGGGCCAGACTGGCCACCGTCGGTCCGTGTCAGACGCGCGCCTGGTTGTCGAACACCACCATGCCAAGGGAACGAACCACCTTCCATGTCAGGTAGGCGGTTTCGCTGGACGCCGCCGAGGCCGCCAGCATGCCGGTGCTAGTCCAGCGGTTGACGGTGGTGCCGGCCGTGTTCTTCGTCATGAAGTGCTGGTCGCGATCCTCCTTCATCAGCCGGGCGATGCGGTCAAGGGCAAAGTCCCAAGAGACATCCTTGAACTCGGTGCCGCCGGGTTGCCGGTAGCGAGGTGTTCTCAGCCGTGTCGGCGCATGCACGATGTCGAGCAGGGCCGAGCCCTTGGGGCACAAGGTGCCGCGGTTGACCGGATGATCCGGATCGCCCTCGATATGGATAATGTTGGAGCGCGCATTCTTGGCACGGTCGCCCATGCTGTAGATCAGAATGCCGCACGCGACCGAGCAGTAGGTGCAAGTGTTGCGTGTTTCGGTCGCGCGGGTGAGCTTGAAGGGCCGTACGGCGGCAGCTTGCGCTACTCCTGAGGCCCCGAAGCCCAACACGCCCAGGCTCGATGCCGCCAAACCTAGACCTGTGAACTTGATGAACTCGCGGCGAGTCATTGGCATGGCTTGCGCTCCTGGAAGATCTAGCTAGACATACCGCCCGGTGGATGGGCGTGGACGTGGCTCGAAAATCTCCTGAAGACGACGGAGTGACCTCGTCGTTTGCTCAAAAATGTAGCATAGATCGCCGGGCTGGGTCGGTCGCTTTTTTGCAGTTCCAAGCGAATGCACACCGCATGCGCGCAACGCACCGGGCATTCGCACACCCTTACGACGCCGAAGGCGGCATCATCGCGATCTCACCCTCTTTTGTACGCCGATGATCGCGCCTTCTCTGCTCCATCGCTGGCACCTCCTTTGGCCTGGCATTGCCGTGGTGGCTTTCGCATTGCTGCTCAGCGGCTGCGAAGCGAGCTTGTTCGCGGGACTGAACGCCACAGATCGCCGCGCCGGCATCGACACACAGCAAGGCATCGTGTTCGACGCACAGCATCAATTGAAACTGGATGTCTATCGTCCAGCGACCATCGAGCATGCGCCCGTCGTGGTGTTTTTCTATGGCGGCAGTTGGGTACGTGGCGAGCGCGCCTGGTATCGCTTCGTCGGCACCGCGCTGGCTTCGCATGGGGTGATGGTGGTGATTCCCGATTACCGCAAATACCCGCACGTGAAGATGGACGGCTTTATGCAGGATGCTGCGCGCGCGGTGGCGTGGGCGCATGAGCATGCGAGTGAGTTCGGCGGCAATCCAGACGATCTGTTTGTGATGGGGCATTCCGCCGGTGGCCAGATTGGCGCATTGCTCGCGACCGATCCGTCATGGCTGGCGCCCTATGGTTTGCGTCCAAAGGATCTGGCGGGCTTTATCGGTTTGGCTGGGTGTTACGACTTCATGCCGATTGATCCAACCGACAAGGACATGCTGGGCATGTTCGGCCGTGATCCCGCATCGCAGGCGCGCGCGCAACCCGTGCGCTTTGTGCGTGGTGAAGAACCGCCGATGTTGCTGCTGCAAGGCACGGCCGATCACGAGGTCGATCCATCCAACGCCATATCACTCGCCCACGCACTTCAAGCACAGCACGAGCCGGTCACGCTAAAGCTTTACCCCGGCGTGGGCCACATCGCGCTGGCGTTTGCGCTTTCCCGGCCACTGCATGGCGATGCGCCTACGCTGGCGGACACCTTGGACTTTATCCACGCGCATCCTTCCGCCGGTGCCCCTGCCTCGCATTGACTTAGCGCGTCCAGAAGGCTAATTTCCTCCGCGCTGAAGGTTTTTATCTTTTCATGCGAATGAAGAGATGAAATTAAAAGGGAAGCCGGTGGGAATCCGGCGCTGCCCCGCAGCGGTATGTGGAAACGACCTCCGTCATTGGCACTGGGCCATCAGCCCGGGAAGCGACGGACAGTAGGCAACGCCCATGGCGTTCAGTCCACGAGCCCGAAGACCTGCCCCAGCCGGGTCGACCGCTTACGCGCGTCGGCTCGACCGACCTGGTATCCCGCGGGGGAGCCTGGCGCACACCGCTTCTATGTGGTGGCGTCGTGTGCCCGTGGTGAAACCGGTTCGCCCGCGGGGGCGAAGGTCGACGGTTCACGCCACCGGCCCTCGCTGGCGGCGCGCCGCCCTTCGTTCCTCTTTCGCTATCCATGGCAAGAGGAATACACATGACACGCACGGCCTATCTGGGCTTTCCACGCATCGGCCAACGCCGCGAGTTGAAACGCGCGCTGGAAACCTATTGGCGCGACAGCCACGCCGCGCCCTTGCTCGACACGGCACGCGAACTGCGGCAGCGACATTGGCGACAAGCCAAGGCGGCAGGTATCGACACGGTGGCCGTTAACGACTTCTCTCTCTACGACCACGTACTCGACACCGCGCTGCTGTTTGACGCGGTGCCTGAGCGTTACCGCCCGTTGCTGCGCAGCGATCCCTTGGCCGGCTATTTCGCGATGGCTCGCGGCAACCGCGATTTGCATGCGCTGGAGATGACCAAGTGGTTCGATACCAACTACCACTATCTGGTACCGGAGCTGCACGCCGGTCAGCGCTTTCAGCTCACCGACAACAAGCCGCTTGCCGAATGGCTGGAAGCGCAGGCGCTCAATCTGGATGCACGTCCGGTGCTGCTTGGTCCGGTATCGTTCCTGCGTCTAGCCAAAACCGTTGACGGCAGCGACGCCCTGTCTTTGCTCGATGCGTTGCTGCCAGCCTATGTGGCACTGCTGGAACAATTGGCGCAAGCAGGCGTGCCATGGGTGCAACTGGACGAACCTTGCCTGGTCCAGGATCTGGACGCCGCGACGCGACATGCCTACGTGACGGCTTATACGGCGCTCGCCATCGGCCCATCGCCGCGTCGCCTTTTGACGACCTACTTCGGTAGCGTTGGCGACAATCTTTCGCTGGTGGCAGAGTTGCCGATCGATGGTTTGCATGTCGATCTGGTGCGCGCACCGGAGCAACTCGATGACGTGTTGTCGGCACTTCCTGAGCACGTAGTGTTGAGCGCAGGCGTGATCGACGGCCGCAACATCTGGCGCAGCGACCCCATGCAGGTGCGACCACTGCTGGCGAAGATTGCGGCGCGACGCCGTAGCGATACATTTTGGTTGGCTCCGTCATGCTCGCTGCTGCACGTGCCAATCGACGCGACCGATGAATCCGCGTTGCCGAGCGAGTTGCGCAACGGACTGGCTTTCGCCAAGCAGAAACTGGAAGAACTTAGTCTTTACGCCAATGCGCTAAACGGCGACATCAATGCGACGCAGGCCTTAGACAAGCAAGCCTTGTATTGCATCGAACGTCGGCACGCATCCGGCGTGCAAAGGCCCGATGTCCGCGCTCGCATGCATGCATTGAGCCCTCAAGCCACACTGCGTCGATCCAACCTCGCGCATCGACTCCGCGTGCAGGCCGACGCATTGGCGCTGCCACCCTTGCCGACCACCACCATCGGCTCGTTCCCACAAACCGAATCGCTACGCCGTGCCCGTGCCGATCACCGTGCGGGACGCATCGACAACGATGCCTACGAAATTGTGTTGCGCGAAGAAATCGAGCGCGTCATTCGTTTTCAGGAATCGATCGATCTGGATGTGTTGGTACACGGCGAACCCGAACGCAACGACATGGTGGAATACTTCGGCGAGCAGCTCGACGGCTTCGCGTTCACGCGTCATGGCTGGGTGCAGAGCTACGGCTCACGCTGCGTGAAACCGCCGATCATTTGGGGCGACGTCGCACGACCCGCGCCGATGACGGTGCGTTGGTCACGCTATGCGCAATCGCTCACCCACAAGCCTGTAAAAGGCATGCTTACCGGGCCGGTGACCGTGTTGCAGTGGTCGTTCGTGCGCGATGACTTATCGCGCGAACAGGTATGCCTGCAACTCGCCCTCGCCTTGCGCGATGAAGTGCACGACCTGGAAGCGGCCGGCATCCGCGTCATTCAGATCGACGAACCAGCAGTGCGCGAAGGCCTGCCCCTTCGTCGCACGGAACATGCCGCATATCTGGACTGGGCCGTGCGTTGCTTCCGCATCACAGCGGGTGGCACCAGCGATGCCACGCAGATTCACACCCACATGTGCTACAGCGAGTTCAACGACATCATCGAAGCCGTCGCCGCACTCGATGCGGACGTGATCTCGATCGAAAGCAGTCGTTCGCGCATGGAATTGCTGCAGGCGTTCGAAGCCTTCAGCTATCCGGGCAGCATCGGCCCAGGTGTGTACGACATCCACTCGCCGCGAGTGCCGTCGCACGTGGAGATGGTGAGTCTGCTCGAACGCGCGCTGGTGGTGCTCGATCCGCGCCAGCTGTGGGTCAACCCGGACTGCGGCTTGAAGACGCGCGGCTGGGCAGAAACGGAGCCCGCCCTCGTCGCGATGGTGGGGGCGGCCAAGGCGGTCCGGCGAACGCTGGCCTGAGGCCTAAAGCCCCGCGACCCCTCCCAATCCAGCCGGGCCGGGCATTGCCCGACCCGGCTGACGCCCCCAGATTCCAGAGCTGAATCCGACCTCACCGTCACATGGATATGCCAGACTTGGCGGTGAAATCCGGGGCTAGTGCATGTATCATGCGTAGTTCCCCTCTTCCATCTCTTTATCCGTAAAGAAGGATATAAGCCACGATGAGCAATTACCTCTTCACCTCCGAATCGGTCTCCGAAGGCCATCCGGACAAAGTCGCTGACCAGATTTCCGACGCCGTCCTCGACGCGATCCTTGCGCAGGATGCGCGGGCGCGTGTGGCGTGCGAAACCATGGTGAAGACCGGCGTGGCGATTGTCGCCGGCGAAGTCACCACCAGCGCCTGGATCGACCTGGAAGCGCTTACCCGCAAAGTTATCGTCGATATCGGCTACAACTCGTCCGACGTCGGCTTCGATGGCGAGACCTGCGGCGTGCTGAATCTGATCGGCAAGCAGTCCCCGGACATCAACCAGGGCGTGGACCGCAAGAAGCCGGAAGAACAAGGCGCTGGCGACCAGGGCCTGATGTTCGGCTATGCCACGAACGAAACCAAGGATTTCATGCCGGCGGCGATCTACTACTCGCACCGCCTGGTGGAGCAGCAGGCCAAGGTGCGCAAGGCGAAGAAGTCGCCGCTGCCGTGGCTGCGCCCGGACGCCAAGAGCCAGGTCACGCTGCGCTATGAGAATGGCGTGGCGACGGCGATCGACGCTGTGGTGCTTTCTACCCAGCACGATCCGGACATCAAGCAGAAGGATCTGGTCGAGGCCGTGCGCGAGCACATCTTGAAGCCGGTGCTGCCGTCCAAGCTGCTGCACAAGGGCACTAAGTTCCATATCAACCCGACCGGCAAGTTCGTGATCGGCGGCCCGGTGGGCGACTGCGGCCTGACCGGCCGCAAGATCATCGTCGACACCTACGGCGGCTGGGCTCGTCACGGTGGTGGCGCGTTCTCGGGCAAGGATCCGTCGAAGGTGGATCGCTCGGCCGCTTACGCCGCGCGTTATGTCGCCAAGAACATCGTGGCCGCCGGCATTGCCGACCGCTGCGAGGTTCAGGTGAGCTACGCCATCGGCGTGGCCGAGCCGACCTCGATCTCGGTCACCACGTTCGGCACGGGCAAGATCAGCGACGACAAGATCGAGAAGCTGATCCGCAAGCATTTCGACCTGCGTCCGTACGGCATCATCAAGATGCTGGACCTGATCCACCCGATGTACCAGCAGACCGCCAGCTACGGCCATTTCGGCCGCACCCCGTATGAAGTGAAGGGCGCGGACGGCAAGACCTACACGGCGTTCTCCTGGGAGAAGACCGATAAGGCCGACGCGCTGCGTGCGGATGCGAAGCTGAAGTAAGCCGCACTCGCACTAGCGTGATCAAAAAAACGGGCCGCATCAGCGGCCCGTTTTTTATGCAGGGGGTAAACGAAGCGACTTACTCTTCTTCGTGGGAGCGGCGCTTGGCCATCACTGGACAGGACCCAGCCGCAGACCCTTTCTTATGCGCGGTGCAGGCTTTGTGCACTACTGGCGCCCGACGCTTGCGGCAATGGCGGCAGCGCGGAGCAGCCGCCGGCAGCGTTTCCGCATCGGCGCTGGAGATCGGCGACAAGGCCGCCAGCAGGCGCCGCGCGGTGCCCGGGCTTTCATTGATACCGGCCTGCGCGACCAGCAAGGCAGGCGTGGCGCGATTGTCGAAACCGTCATCCAGCAAGCGCGCCATCAACCGATCGCGGACCGACGCGGTGCGACCGCCCATGACCACACCGAAAATACGGTGGCCATCGTGCACCGCCGTCGAAGCGAGATTGAAGCCGGAAGCATTGGTGAAGCCGGTTTTCAGGCCATCCATGCCTGGGTAGTGGTTCATCAGATTGTTGTGCCCGCGCACGAGGCGACCATGGAATACGAATTCCTTGGTCGCGAAATACTGGGTGTACTGCGGAAAATCGTGATACAGCGCCATGGCCAGTGTGACCATGTCGCGCGCCGTGGTTTCGTCGTCGCCCGGGAGGCCTGTGGCGTTGGCGAAATGCGTATGGGTCATGCCGAGGCGCACGGCCTGGGCATCCATCATGGTGACGAAGTTGTCCTCCGAACCACCCATCTGCTCGGCCGTCACAGTGGCGGCATCGTTGGCCGACTTGGTGATCATGCCGAGGATGCAATCGAGTACCGAGATCTGCTCACCCGCACGCAAGCCCAGCTTGGTCGGCGCCTTGGAGGCAGCCCAGGCCGAGACCGGCAGCGATTGATCGAGCTTCAACTTGCCGCTTTGCAGCTGCTGGAAGGTGATGTACAGCGTCATCATCTTGGCCAGCGAGGCCGGATGGTTTAGTTCGTCCGGGTTGACCTGGGTGATCACCTGGCCGGTCGCCGGGTCCACCACGATGGCTGCATAGCCAGCATGGGCAACGCCCACAAGGCCGCTCAGCACCACGGCCGCAAGCAAGCCCAGTAGCTGGGTAAAGACCCTTCCCCGCTTGATGGACTTGATAGCCAAAGTGAACTCCTCACGCCGGTACAGCACTACGATGCATTACGCGACGCTGGGGCTCCCCGGCCGCGGCTAGACAATACTTCAATTAACCTGACTAAGTCTATGTTATTTTTGACCAATTATGATATGAGACAAATCAGGCTTGCTCACGGATGACGCAATCGCCCATCCCCCTCTGGCAGCACCTAAACCTATCGGCGCCGCCGGCTCCAGCTTGAGGGTTTGTTCCAGGGTTGGATGTGACGCAATGCGCGCTCGCTGACGGGATTTCCTTCGCCGCACATCAGGCTGAGCACGAGGCCAGTGTAACCAAAATTGGCGGAAAATCGCGCATCGGCAACCCATGCCGATGCACTTCACCGCGCGAGCGCACCGAATGCCTCGCCTCATCACCTAGAATACGCACATGTCCCTGATCCAACTTCAGCGCGTCGACTTCAGTATCGGCGGCCCCCTCCTGCTCGAACATGTCGATCTCTCGATCGAATCGAACGAGCGCGTGTGCATCGTCGGTCGCAACGGCGAAGGCAAATCCACTCTGATGAAACTGATCGCCGGCGAGCTGCATGCCGACGACGGCGAAGTCCGCGTGCAGAACGGCGTGGTCGTCGCGCGCATGGCGCAGGAGGTGCCGCAGAGCACCGCCGGCAGCGTGTTCGATGTCGTCGCCGATGGCCTGGGCGACCTTGGCCATCTGCTGGCGCGTTATCACCATCTGATTGCCGAAGGCGATTTTGATGCGCTGGGCGATGTGCAGCATCAGATCGAGGCGCAGCATGGCTGGGATCTGGATCGCCGCGTCACCGAAGTGCTGACCAAGCTGGAATTGCCGGCCGACACCGACTTCGCCGCGCTATCCGGCGGCATGAAGCGTCGCGTGCTGCTGGCGCAGGCGCTAGTGCGCAAACCAGATGTGTTGTTGCTCGACGAACCGACCAACCATCTGGATATCGAAGCCATCGGCTGGCTCGAAAGTTTCCTCAAGCAATTTGCCGGCAGCATCGTGTTCGTCACGCATGATCGAAGCTTCCTGCGTGCGCTGGCCACGCGCATTGTGGAAATCGATCGTGGTCAGCTCACCGACTGGCCGGGCGACTACGACAATTATTTGCGTCGCCGCGAAGAACGCTTGCATGCCGAAGCGCAGGCCAACGCGCTGTTCGATAAAAAACTCGCACAAGAAGAAGTTTGGATTAGACAAGGCATCAAAGCTCGCCGCACCCGCAACGAAGGTCGCGTGCGCGCGTTGAAAGCGCTACGCCGCGAACGTGCCGAACGGCGCGAGCTGGGGGGCAACGCCAGGATGGCGTTGGCCGATGCGAAGGCATCGGGTAAAAAGGTGATCGACGTCGAACACGTGCATCAGGCGTATAACGGCCGCGTGCTGATCGACGATCTCACCACTACCATCATGCGCGGCGATCGCGTCGGCATCGTCGGCCCGAACGGCGCCGGCAAGAGCACGCTGCTAAAAATCCTGCTGGGCGAATTGAAGCCGCAACGCGGCGACGTAACCCTCGGCACCGGTTTGCAGATTGCGTATTTCGATCAGCATCGCACCCAGCTCAACGACTCACTGAACGCGTTGGACAACGTGGCCGAGGGCCGCGAGTACATCGAACTCAATGGCCAACGCAAACACATCATCGGCTACTTGCAGGATTTCCTGTTCTCACCCGAGCGCGCACGCGCACCGATCACCCGGCTTTCCGGTGGCGAGCGCAATCGCCTGCTGCTCGCCAAGCTATTCGCGCAGCCTTCCAACTTGCTGGTAATGGACGAACCCACCAACGACCTAGACGTCGAGACGCTGGAACTGCTGGAAGAACTGCTGACCGAATACAAGGGCACCCTGCTGCTGGTCTCGCACGATCGCGAATTCCTCGACAACGTTGTATCCAGCACGCTTGTACTGGAAGGCGATGGTCAGGTCGGCGAATATGTGGGCGGTTATAGCGACTGGTTGCGACAGAAATCCAACGCACGTCGCTCTACAGAGAGCGCCACTACTGGAGTCGAGGCCGTCAAAGCCACGGCGGCATCCGCGCAAGCGGCAGTCGTCGAGAAGCCGAAACGCAAACTCAGCTACAAAGATGCACGCGAACTGGAGCAACTTCCCGCGCGCATCGAAAAACTGGAAGCGGATATCGCTGCTCGCAGCATTGCGATGAACGATCCGGCTTTTTTCCAGCAGGACAACGCCAACATCGTGAAAGCCAATGAAGCGCTGGCCGCACTGCAGGCTGAGTTGGACAGCGCCTATGCCCGCTGGTCGGAACTGGACGGATAAAACTCAACCCGTATTCTGCAGGCCCTGCGCAACACCATTGACGCACGCGACCAGCGCGCGCAGCAGATCGTCGTCCTTGCGATCGGTTGCGCGCCAGCGTTGCAGCAAATCGACTTGCAGCAGGCTCATCGGATCGACGTAAGGGTTGCGCAGGCGGATCGACAAAGCCAGGCGCGGATCATCGCGCAACAGCTCCTGGCTTCCCTTCAGGCACAGCAACCAGTGACTGGTGCGCTCGAACTCGCCGCGAATCATGGCGAAGAAGCTTTCATGCAACGGACCGGCGAGTTTCGAGAAGGCTTCGGCGATATCGAGATCGCACTTGGCCAGCACCATCTCCACGTCATCGAGCATGTTGGTGAAGAACGGCCACTCGCTTGCCATCTGCGCGAGCACTTTTTCGCCATGCACATCGACGGCCCGCTCCAGCGCCGTGCCGAGGCCGTACCAACCGGTGATGATGGAGCGGCATTGCGTCCAGGCGAAAACCCAGGGAATCGCGCGAAGATCCTCCACGCCGCGCATGCTGCGACGACGCGATGGACGCGAACCAAGTGCCATCTGCTCGATCACATCGATGGGCGTGGCAGCGCGGAAATAATCGACAAAACCTTCGCGATCGACGAGTTCGCGATACGCACGCCGGCTGTCGGCAGCCAGCACGGTCATATATTCACGCCATTGCGCTTCGTGCGGCTCATCTTCACGTGGACGCAAGCTAGCGCGCAGCACCGCGCCGACGGTTTGCTCCAGATTGCGCAGCGCCAGCGCACGGATGCCATATTTGCGATGAATCACTTCGCCCTGCTCGGTGACGCGCAACACGCCGGCCACCGAACCGCGCGGCGAGGACATCAGTGCCGGCGTGATGCGCGCGCCGCCACGACTGGCCGAACCACCACGACCGTGAAAGAACGCCAGGCGAATCCCAGCTTGCTGTGCCACCTCCAACAACTCGACCTGTGCGCGTTGCAAGCCCCAGCGCGATGCCAGCGTGCCACCATCTTTGCCACTATCGGAATAGCCCAGCATCACCCATTGACGGTCGCCGCGTGCGCGCAGGTGTGCGCGATAAACAGGGTCATCCAAAAGCGCGCGCAAGGTGTCTGGTGCGTTTTTCAGATCGTCCACGGTTTCGAACAACGGCGCGATATCCAGCGGCACAACGGTTTTGTGCCCGCCGCCTTCCGACGAAGACTCGAAGAATCCGCCGTACCTCGCTAATGCAAGCACCGCCAGCACATCGGCCGCCGAACGCGCCATACTGATGATGTACAGGCCGATGGCATCTATGCCGTAGTGGCCGTGCGATGCATGAAGCGTTGCGAAGACGGCACGCAGGGATTCGGCTTGGGCATCGTCGACTTTCGCCAACACCTGCTCGCCGCTGGCGTAAGGCCGCAGCTTCGCAATGCGCTCTGCCGGTGTGCGCTGCGTCCAATTCTCGTCACTCAACAGCGCGGCCAGCGCGTCGTCGTGTACGCGTGAATCTTGTCGAACATCCAGACGCGCCAGATGAAAACCGAACGTACGCACGCGCCAGACCAAGCGACGCACCGCATAAGCGCCAGCATTCAATCCACGATGATCGATCAGGCCATGCACGATCAACAGCAGGTCGTCGAGAAACTCCTCGGCTGAGGCGTAGCCTTCGTCGTGACCTTCTTCCAGCGTCGCTTCGAGCCGCGCACGGATCAAGGTCAACAGACAACGATAAGGCATGTCCGCATGTCGCGGACGAATGGTGGCCGCAGCGCGCGGGAATTGTTCGCGATAGGTAGCAAGACGTTGCAGCAAGGAAGGTTCGAAGTCGACGCGATCGTCCGTTTGGCTGAGCATCCGCGCCAACCCATCGACATCGGCAATGTAATGCTCGAGTACATGCGCGCGCTGTGTCGCCAGACTATTACCGATGGTGTCGGCACCCACATTCGGGTTGCCATCCATATCGCCACCAACCCACGTGGCGAAACTGAGCAAGCGCGGCAGCGGAACGGCTACGCCATAAACCGTCTGCAAGGCATCCGCGAGCACTTCGTAGAACGCCGGCACGATGCGGTAAATCGGATTGGCAAGATAGAAACCGACGTGATGATGTTCATCTTGCACGCTAGGGCGAATCGGCGATGCTTCGGCAGTCTGCCAGCCGGCGGACAAGGCCATGAAGATGCGGTCGTCGTCTTCCTTGCGTTCCTGCGGTGTGCGTGTGGGGTCGAAGTTATCCACCAGCGCGCGCACGATGGACTGCTCTTTCTCAAGCAATGAGCGACGAATGGCCTCGGTGGGATGCGCGGTGAAGACCGGTTCGACCTTGAGCTTGTACAGCCATTCGAGCAATTCGTCGGCGCCAACGCCCTGATCTTTTAACTTCTGAAGAACATCGAGCAAGGATTCCGGCTGTGGCGCACCGCCTTCACGTTGGTAGTCGCGGCGGCGGCGGATGCGATGCACGCGCTCGGCGGTGTTCACCGCCTGGAAGTACGCAGCGAAGGCGCGCGCCAGCGATTCGGCGGCCTCGGCATCCAGGCCGGCCAGCGATTCGGCCAGATCGTCCACCGCGCTACCTTCGCGGCGACGGCGAATGGAGGCGGTGCGAACCTGCTCGACGCGCTGATAGAAGCTCTCGCCGCCCTGTTCAGCCAGCATGCGCCCCACCATTGCACCCAGGCGGTGCACATCCTCACGCAAGGGACCGTCATGGGGCAGAAATTCGGGATCGCGACTAGCTTCCATGGGGCCTCCGGTGATGAACCCCCTAGCCTACCGAATTTGAACGATCGTGCCCGTTCCAAGTCGTCATAAGGCGTCATCTATGGCTAAAATGGGAACCTTCCCGCCGAGGGGCGCTGCGACCGTGAGTAGGACGGCCAGGCTCGGTGGATGCTTCGACTGCAACGGCGCTCATGATGCGAAGTTCTCGCGTCGATCCGGCCACCAGGCCGGGTTTCCCCAATGAGACTCGGAGACATCCCTCAATGAATGCTGTCACTCAAGACTCCACTGTGCACGACTACAAAGTCCGCGATATCTCGCTGGCTGACCTGGGTCGTCGCCGCATCCGCATGGCCGAAGAAGAAATGCCCGGCCTGATGCAGATCCGCGCACGCTATGCGCAAGCCAAGCCGCTGAAGGGCGTGCGCTTGTCCGGCTCGCTGCACATGACCAAAGAAACCGCCGTACTGATCGAGACGCTAAGCACGCTCGGCGCATCGGTGCGCTGGGCTTCGTGCAATATCTTCTCGACCCAGGACGACTGCGCTGCAGCCATCGCCGCCGCCGGCATACCGGTGTTCGCGTGGAAGGGCGAGACGTTGGAAGAATACTGGGACTGCACGCTGGACATGCTCACGCATCCCGGCATGAAAGGCCCTGAGCTGATCGTCGACGACGGTGGCGATGCAACGCTGCTGATCCACAAGGGTGTCGACATGGAAAATGGCGACAACTGGGTCAACACGCCCAGCGGCAACCACGAAGAACAGGTCATCAAGGATCTGCTCAAGCGCACCGCGAAGGAGCGCCCGGGCTTCTGGAAGAAAGTCGCCGCTGACTGGAAGGGCGTTTCCGAAGAGACCACCACTGGCGTGCATCGCCTGTATCAGATGATGGAAGCCGGCAAGCTGCTTGTGCCGGCGATCAACGTGAACGACTCGGTCACCAAGAGCAAGTTCGACAACCTGTACGGTTGCCGTGAATCGCTCGCCGACGGCATCAAGCGCGCGACCGATCTGATGGTTGCAGGCAAGGTCGCCGTGGTCTGCGGTTACGGCGACGTGGGCAAGGGCTGCGCGCATTCGCTGAAGGGCTTCGGCGCACGCGTGATCGTCACCGAGATCGACCCGATCAACGCCCTGCAGGCTGCGATGGAAGGTTTCCAGGTCACCACGATCGAAGAAACGCTCGGCACCGCTGACATCTACGTCACCACCACCGGCAACAAGGACATCATCACGCTGGAGCATATGGCGGCGATGAAGAACAATGCGCTGGTGTGCAACATCGGTCACTTCGATAATGAGATCCAGATGGATCGCCTCAACATCGCCAAGGAT
>CAJCJD010000021.1 GCA_903970555.1 Vulcanimicrobiota bacterium | reverse complement strand
AGATGAAAGGTGTTCTGCTCGAAGGCTTTCAGCGCGTCGCGGCAGGCCGCATCGCCGTCGCCGAAGCCTGCAAAGCTTTCCTCGATACGTCGCTCTTCACTGATCACGATGTCGATATCGAGACGCCCAGGCGCGTCCGCTGTCGCGGGCGTCCAGCTGGCGCGAATCGCCGGAAAATCACCGTCGGTCACCAGCCAGTCTTCTTCGTCTTCCTCGAGCTCGACGTCGTGACGCTCGAACAACCGCAACAGGTATTTCTGTAGTGCCGCGCTATCCATGATGATCCTCAGTGGGGTGGCTTGGCGCTGTCGACCGACGGCAGATCGCGCCAGGTCAGATACACGCGCAGATCGAATTCGAGCTGGTGGTAGTCCGGCAGCATGTATTGGCACAGCTGATAGAACGCCTTGTTGTGATCGAGTTCCTTCAGGTGCGCCAGTTCGTGCACCACGATCATCTGCAGAAACTCCGGCGCGGCCGCCTTGAACAGCGCCGCC
Source organism: Vulcanimicrobiota bacterium (assembly GCA_903970555.1). Lineage (GTDB taxonomy): Bacteria > Pseudomonadota > Gammaproteobacteria > Xanthomonadales > Rhodanobacteraceae > Dyella_B. The sequence goes on along the minus strand of CAJCJD010000021.1, from coordinate 15,465 downwards.
ACGCGAATTTCCTTTTTCGCCTTGAGCTTGGCGCCCTGCACGCGCGAGATCGCCGTGTGCAAACCCAGCGCGCGCTGGACCACGTCGAGCTTGCTGTCGTAAAGCACCTTGTCGATGCCCGGCGCGTTTTTCAGATGCTGCTGCTTCAGCGCCATGGTGTACGCGTAAAGCGCCTTGTCGCTTTGCACGGCATGACGCTCGGGATAACGCGCCGCGAGATGATCGCCCAGCTGATCGCGCGCCATCAGTTCGCGGACCTTGTCCTGCAGGTGGGCGGGATAAGCCTGGAGATATTTGAGCGGCGTCATGCCCGGCATTGTCGCATCCCAAGGCGCCGGCATCCGACGACGGTTGCGTAGCCGAGCCGACTCAGCGCCGACGACCCCACAGCATCCAGCGCACGCCCAGCGCCACCGCCAGCACGAGGAGCAGCGCGCCGTAGCCGTAAAGCGCGGGCAACACCTGCTGCCAGATGCCGCCGCTGCTGCGGCCGAACGGACCGATCGCCGGCTGCAGGGCGGTATCGAAACCCAGCACCGCGGCCTCCGCCGCGCCGATCAGCGCAATCAGCACGGCGGCGGCATCAAACGCACGCCGCACGAGTGTCCTGGGCAGACTCTTGGGGTAAGCCCAGTACGCCCAGCAGAGAATCAGCAGCCAGGGCGTGAGCAATACAAAGGCGAGGTAACGCATCGGTCAGCAGCTCTTCCGGTCTGCAAGCTCAAGCATCACTCACCGGCCGCCAGTTGATCGATCGCCTGACGCAGTTGTGCCAGCGCGTCATCGCAAGTGGGCTCGTCGCGATAGTCGGTGGAGCTCGCCACCGGCTCGCCGTCCAGTTCCAGCACGACGCGCAAGGCATCGATCTGCAGCGCAACACCGTCGGTGCCAGCCGTCTTGATCCGCTTTTGCAATGCGCCGGCCGCCTTGGGATCGGAGAACGGCACCGACAGCAGCAGCTCATCGCCATCGGCCGAAAACAGGCGAAAGCGGAAGCTGCCGTCGGCGTCGCGGAAGCTGGCAAAACGTGGCGCCTTGCTCGACTTTACGGCCGTCTTGGTCGGTGCCGGCTTCTTTGACGAGCTACTGGCCGAACGCAGCCCCAGCGCATCGCGCAAAGCGGCAATCTTCGGCGTGGCAATCGCACGTGCCTTGATCGCCCCTTCCTGAAGAATGCGCTCGATATCGGACGGATCGGCGATCAACGCCTCGTAGCGTTCGCGCATCGGCGCCACGTCCTGCTCGACCCGCTCGTACAGCGCCTGCTTCGCGTCGCCCCAGCCCATGCCGTCGAGCAGCGACTGGCGAAACGCCGTCGCTTCGTTCTCGCCCGCAAACGCGCGAAAGATCGTGAACAGCGCCGAGTTGTCCGCATCCTTCGGCTCGCCCGGAAGGCGCGAGTCGGTGACGATGCGCATGATGGTTTCGCGCAGCTGCTTTTTGCCGCCGGCGAAGAGCGGAATGGTGTTGTCGTAACTCTTCGACATCTTGCGTCCGTCGAGACCCGGCAAAGTCGCCACCTGCTCCTCAATCAGCGCCTCGGGCAGCACGAAGAACTCGCGGCCGTGGATATGGTTGAAGCGCTGGCCGAGATCGCGCGCCATCTCGATATGCTGAATCTGATCGCGCCCCACCGGCACCTTGTGCGCGTCGAACGCCAGGATGTCCGCGGCCATCAGCACCGGATACATGTACAGGCCGGCGTTGATGCCGGCATCGGCGTCTTCACCGGTCTCGGTGTTGCGATCCACCGCTGCTTTGTAGGCATGGGCGCGATTAAGCATCCCCTTGGCGGCGATGCAGGTGAGGAACCAGGTCAGCTCCGGTATTTCCGCAATGTCCGACTGCCGATAAAACGTGACGCGTTGCGGATCGAGTCCGGCCGCCAACCAGGTCGCGGCGATCTCCAGCCGCGAACGCTCGATCCGATCGGCATCGCCGCTTTTGATCAGCGCGTGATAGTCGGCCATGAAATAGAACGCATCGACGTCGTCGCGCCTGCTGGCTTGCACCGCGGGGCGGATCGCGCCGACGTAATTGCCCAGATGCGGCGTGCCGGTGGTAGTGATGCCGGTCAGTACACGAGTCTGCATGATGTTCGCTTGTGGATAATCGAATGGAAACGCGTGAATTCGAGCGTCAGCGGATCAGCGTGGATTTGCCGAACAGCGACTCGACCAGATCGACCGCAAGCTTGGCCGTCTGGTTGCGCTTGTCGTACGCGGGGTTCAGCTCGACGATATCCAGCGAGGCCAGCCGACCGGTGTCGGCAATCATCTCCATGCACAGCTGCGCCTCGCGATAATTCGGGCCACCGCGCACTGTCGTGCCCACACCCGGCGCGATGCTTGGATCGAGAAAATCGACGTCGAAGCTCACGTGCAAATGCGTGTTGTCGTCGATGTCGTCGAGCGCCTCTTCCATCGTGCGTTTCATGCCGACCTCGTCGATATGGCGCATGTCATAGACGCCGACACTGGCTTCGCGTACCAGTTTCTTCTCCGCCGCATCGACCGAACGAATACCGATCTGGCGAAACACGTCGGGCTTGGTCGCCGGCTTGGTGCCGCCGAGGTGAGTGAGCGCATCGGGACCGTTGCCGCACAGGCAGGCCACCGGCATGCCGTGAATATTGCCCGACGGCGTGGCAAGTGCCGTATTGAAATCGGCATGGGCATCAAGCCACAGTACGCGCAGCTTCTTGCCCTGGTCTTCGCAATGCCGCGCAACGGCGGAGATGGAACCAATCGCCAGACAGTGATCTCCACCCAGCATGATAGGCAGATAGCCCGCCTGAAGCTCTTCATGAACAGCCGTATAGACGGCCGTATTCCATGCCACCACCTCATCCAGATGACGATAGCCGTCCGCAGGCGGCTGCCAGGGGTTGAGCGGGCCGTGCAGATTGCCGCGATCGACTACCTTCAGTCCGCAACGTTGCAGGCGGGCGAACAGATTCGCCACGCGCAGTGCTTCGGGCCCCATCGACGCACCGCGATGTCCGGCGCCGATGTCGGTCGGTACGCCGATCAGTGAAACGGTCTTTGTGCTCATAACCTGTATACCTGCGTGTTGGTGAGCCGCGGCACGAGCGAAAAAACCGTCGCTGGCGATGCCCGCAGCCAAGCCCTCGAATTCTAACGGATTGCCCGCACGATCGCTTTGCATGACCGGTGGCCGGCCGGCGGGGCGAGGCCGCGATACCTAAACCTCGGCTTTTAGAGCCTGTTTCAAGCCGCCAACCTTCGGGCCATACACCCCACCATCACAAACTCTTTCCAACCGCTGGGTTTTCATCGGTAACCTACCGAGTACCCACAGGATTCCCTATGCAAAATCGCCATGTACTCCGAGCAATCACAGCCGCCTTGTTGCTGAGCTCAGCCCTCGCAGCGGCGGCCCAGTCCGAGACCAGCGAAACAAATAGCGGCCTCAGCGCGGCCGACACCGTATTCATCGAAAGCGCTGCCAAAGACGGCATGGCGGAAATACAGATGGGCAACACAGCGCTCGGCAAATCCAGCGATGACAAGGTGAAAGCGCTCGCGCAGCGCATCGTTGATGATCACACCAAAGCCAACACCGCGCTGAAAACGTTGGCAGAAAGCAAAAAAGTGAGCTTCCCGTCCGCCCCCGGGAAAGACGCGCAGAAAGAGAACGACAAGCTCGCGGCCATGAAGCCGGCCGGCTTCGACCAGACGTGGTCCAAGGCGATGATCAAGGATCACCAGGACGCGATCAAACTCTTTACGGCCGAAGGCAAGGACACCAAGGACACCGACATCCAGCAGTTCGTCAAGACCAACCTGCCCACGCTGAAGTCGCATCTGGAAACGGCGCAGCAACTCGCCGCCGTGCCGGATGCGCGCGACCAGGCGATGGATCAGGCATCGAAATCGATGGCCGGCACCATGGACAGCACCCCGGCAACAGCATCGACGGCAACGGCCGCAACGGCCACACCATCGACAACACAGACCCCGACCGTGAAATCGTCGACACCGACTGCAGCGCCCGGCGCCCCCGCCGCAAGCTCGGGCGCCAAGCACTGAGCATGCGCCGGCCGTGACTGTTTATGTCGACAATTTGCGCAACTATGGCTGGGTGGTGCATGGAGAGGTGACACCCAGCTGCCATATGTTTACCGACGCCATCGACCTGACCGAACTACACGCCATCGCTGCCCAGATAGGCATGCGTAGAGAATGGTTCCAAAACAAGACCGTTGCGCCGCACTATGACCTCAAGCCGGATTTTCGTGAAGCGGCGATACGTGCGGGTGCACTGGCGGTTGACCGACGTAGCGCTGCGCTCATCTGGCGCGCACGTCGAGCGCTGGTCCAAGCCGCTGACGACTCGGAACAAACGTCATGAACTGGTCTGATGAAAGAGCAAGATCGCGCCGCTCTGCGTGCCCTGCGCGTCCGTCAACGGCATGGCGTCGCCCATAGCCGTGACGCTGGATCCATCCGGCCGGCGGATCCGCCATTTCGCACCCAGAACGGTTTCACCGAACATGGCGGCGCGAGCCAGCGGCAGATCGGTCGACGGATAGGGTCTGCCATCCTCGGTAAACAGCCCGTGCATCGGGCTGTAGTCATCCGGCTGCACGCCCATGATGAGCCGACCGTGCATCGCGATGGCCACCGCGTTGGCAAAAACGATGCTGCCCGCCGCATCCACAACGATAGCGCCATCGGCGAGCTGATCGAGCTCGGCAGTGCTGCGTTCGTCGAAAGTCCACGGCGAATGGCGAAATTTCAGATGGGGATTGGCGGTCATGTCGGCGGAAAGAGTGTCGACGCAGCAGCGTTCCTGGGAGGGGATGAAAGCGTTTTGACGATGCCGCGCGCCCTTCTTATCGAGGCGGCAATGTACCGAAAAAATCTGCGCCATCGGCATGACGCGGCCAATCCTCTCAACGAGGCAATGCCCGAGAATATGCAAAATTCATGCCTTGAACGCCGGTAAGGCGGACGCTTTCCGGACGCTACAATCCCGCAGCAGCTCATGGATAGCCTTGCCGGGGTGACGCGTTGTAATGCGTTAAACCGCGGCACAAGCATGCCCACGCTTCGCCAGCGGTTGGCAAAAAACTTGCTTCACATGGCTATCAAAATTTATGGGCACACGGAATGTTGAAGTATATCGGCCTCTCGATATGCCTATGCCTATTGGCCTTAGGGTTGAATCGTGCGCTTGCGGATCAGCGAATCACACGGCATCTGTCCGACAAAAGCGCGCACAGCGTCACAAATGGCTCCAATACGCCTGCCGAAAAACCGAAGAGACTGGCTGGGGGAAAATTCTAAAGTCTTTTCGTCGAGCGCCTGAACGTACGATCGAGTGATCCATCGCGCACTGCTTTGATGTGAGATGACTGAAGGGACAAGCCACGTACACAATTCGTGAAGAACCGCAGTCCGTACCGCACCAGGCTTCATGGAAGCATCGAGATGAACTGGCCATCTTGCTGGCCGACCTGGATGCATCCATGCCGCAGCCGATCATCAACAAGCTCGACAGCGCCGACTTTATGCCGCTTTTTGCGGGCAGAGCAGACACCATCGCACGTCAGGCGCATGCAGCCCACCGTCAGTTGCTCGTGGATCGCTTCAATGCCCTGCTTGAAGAGATCAACAAGTACGCCGACGCATAGCTGCCGCCGCACGATCTATTTCTTGCCTAGGTTACGGCCGACCTGGAGGCCAGAGGCCCGCATCGCGTCGGACCTCTCGCTCTACCGATGTCGATTCGGCATTTCCCCAACAGCGGAGCAGCACGCTTTGGCGAGAAAGCGTCGAGAAAGCGTAATTGCATGGATCGCAGATAACCCAACATCGCTTCGACCCGATGACCGAGTCAAACCATCGTTGTCAAATTTTAACGACGGCGCTTAGCTGTAGCACTCACGGTTCACAGCATCTTGCACAATGGGCTGGGGCCGGTCTTTGCCGACCGAAACTCCGCTCCTCTGCAGCCACTGCTTGGATTGGTCAAGCAGCTGGTGCCGACCATGACACCATTCGCAGGCGCCGGAATCCTTGCGCCCGGGTGCCAGCGCCGAACCGTCCTTCCTGCCGCACTGAGGGCAGTCCGCGTTGGCGAGCATATGGGCAGTCTGGGCGAAAAGCTCAATGGGGTTCACAACAGACATGAAATACTCCTGCAAATAAGCGTGAGATCACCGGTTGCTTGCATACACATATACGCTCAGGTCCGCCACGCGGATTCACTGACACCCTCGCCTGCCATGAAGTCATCTCCGTCGATTGGCGAAGTTGCTGAAAACCGCCTTGTTGAGGGAGCAGCAACGACCGTACCAATGGAACGACACATCTGAATCGCGCTTGGCTCGCGTTGCCATTTAAGAAACCGATGAGGGTAGCGGGCAACGTATTGGACGATGCCACCGCACGAGGCCATCGAACGCCAGGAAGCGCTAGCGTTGTTGACGATGTAACGCGAAAGCTTCTCTCCCGCCTCGCTCAGCGAGACCAAGCACTGAGCACGCAGGCGGCCGGTGCAACTTATTGCGCCATCGCTCAACCAAAACACCCACCATTCCATCAAGCGGCGTCCGCTTGAATCTAGTTATCAGCCAAAACGTTGAGGCGCATGCGGGCCGGTGAGCGCCTGGACGGCACACCAAGCCATTCCTGGCGTCTTCCAATCGCCCAGCCGGAACCGCCCTTGAAAGACAGCAAAGGATCAGAAAAATACTTGCTTGTACGTTTTCTCATGGACGGCGCCTCATGCGGCAAACATTCTGATCATTAGTGATGCTGGGTGAACAGTAGATCAAATGCCGCGAAGTAGACCCGAGCAACACGACGCCACAGACAGGTGCGATGCTTGGAAAGCACCTTGGTCTCTAATGCTAAAATCGCCGCATCTAGATATCCCCTCGCTAGGACGGGAGGCTCACGCATCTCGTAGGTGTCCATCCATGGCCAAGAAGAAAACGGCTGCAGTGTCTGGCAGCCGAGATGCATTGAAATGACCTCAGATGGCGGATATCGCCCGCATGGCCGGTGTTTCATCATCGCCACCAGCGAGAGTCGTTGCGATTGACCAGGAGATAAAAACCACTGCCGTAAGTCTTCTTATAGATCTGAGCCACCGTATTAGACAATCGAAGGCTCATCCATGTGAAGTCGGCGCGCTAGGTCAACATAAGCCTTGCTCGATCGAAATTCCGCCATGGTGAGCGAAGCGTCTTCGACCACCGAGTAGTCACGCTTGCCGGCAGCCAGAAACGAAGCCACCATGCGCATGACTCCGATATCAGGAATCATGTCTTCCAGAAACAAAAATTGCCCTGCCTGATTGACTTCCAAGAACTGATACGCACCATCGGCATCGACCACAAAGTCAAGGCAACCGAAGACCAACCCTAGCGATGCCATCAAGGCTTGGATACCTTTCTCAAGCGTTGCAGGTAGCGTTATTCTCTCGGCGAAAAAATCCTGCTCGAGCACATGTGTTCGCCAATCGACGTAGCCTTCTCCGGAGCGTCGCCGCATGCGTACGGCAAGCAACCGATTACCCGCCACGGTGACACGAATATCAGCCGTCTTCTCTACATAATGCTGGTAGATGCCCGGACAAAACTCGATCACCTGAGTATCAGGCAAGTGGTCGTTATCCAGTATGGTCGTTGCTGCGCTGAGCCCACCTTCTTCTCGCCACAAGTGCGGATGAAACGCCTTGAAGACGACGCGGCCGCCTTGCGCCAACTGTCGCAGCGCGGCCGCGTCGTTACCCATCACTGTCTCAGGAAATTTCAACCCTACATCTCGCGCCGCGACGAGTTGCAACAGTTTGTTTTCGGCGCGTCGGGATTCTTCTGGCGGATTGACCCAGAACGAAGGCAGCAACTTCGGCGCGGTAGCGACAAGATTTTCATAAAAAGTGCGCCACTCGCCAGCGAGAAAAGCCTCATCTTGCGGCAAACTGGGCTTTAATTTCGGCGCTTGCGGCCGCCGATTCCATACTGAGATAGGCGCGTCGCCCATGTCGCGTAGCCCGACGTGTCCAGGCCCTATCTCGATGCCAACTTCACGGCCTCGCCATTGCGCCAGTCCAGTGCTAAGCACCACTTGTACGCCCATGCGCTCAAGCGCCCAGCTTAACGCAAGGGCATGCGGATCGTCTTCGAAGGCAAGCACATGTACTTTGCGCGTCACGAAAAAAGACTCCTGTCAGAACAATGCGCCTTGTTGCCAAAGCGCATTGAGCCAATCGTCTGAAATCAACTTGGATCGTAATCGAGACCGCCATCCGCCGGAGAGTGAATAGATGCAGTCATCGTTATCATTGTTAGAAAATGGCCTCTGCTTGGATCAGCCCACTCTTCGCCGAAGGCAGTCGCGCTGAGTCGAGCCAAGGGGCGAATCGTTGATGACATTTCAGTTTCGACGTTGAGCTCACTCATAATCATCTACTCCATCATTAGCCGTAAGTCACGGCTCCGCGAGCATAAATCGATTCGCTATGGGCGTCGGTGAATTGATAATGACGCTGGATGAAACTCGATGAAACTGCGATACCGGTCACGTCTTGCACGGCTACGCCAGGCAACTCACTTAAATGGACGGCTGTCGCCTTGAATTCCTGGGTATATCGCTACGTCGTATGCGGACAGGGGCCGGGCATGCGAGCACTCCTGAAGTGATAGTTCAGGGTGTCCACTAAAGCGTAGGACTCTCGGTTGAATTCAGACCACTCGGCTTTGCTCAACTCACCCGGCCGGACGAACAACAACGACGCCAGCTTGAGGGCACAGCGCACCGCCATGATGCCGCTATAGCCTTCTCGATCGCGCGCAGCAGCTCGCCGACCTTGACAGGCTGGTGATGTGCCGCGTCTTGGCCGTCTTCAGTGCCCCGCGCAAATCGGCGGAAGGATCACGCTCGGCGCGGCCGGTGGCCACCGCATAACGGAAGACCAGATCGATTTCAGCCGCTGCGTCGTTTCCAGGTGCCCGCGCGACTCCACACGTCGCAGCACGGCAAGCAGCTCCGGCGCTGTGATGTCAAAGATTTGCCGCTCACCGATCCACGGATTGGCCAGCTCCTTGAGCATCCACTTCATTTTGCGACGGGTGATCGGAGCCAACTCCCCGCGGCCGCCGAGCCATTCGTCGCCTACGGCTTTGAACGCGGTCGCCGCGGATAGATGCTGGGTCGCCTTGTCCGTCTGACGCTTTGCGCTCGGATCGACGCCCTGGCTGAGTAAATCCTTCGCCGCGGCGGCCAGCTTCCGTGCCTGCGCCGACTTGACCTCGGAATAGGTGCTCAGGCTCAGCATCTTTGCCTTGCCCTGGAAGCGATATCGATAGTGCCAGCGAGGGCTGCCGGTCGGAGGAAGCTCGGTGCAAAGACCGCCACCATCAGCCAGCCGATAGAGGCTTGGCTTGCGCTCGAGTGTGAGTAACTCCTTCTCGGTGAGCATGTGAGTAAACAAGGCCCCTGAAAGTGAGTAACTGATCGGCGAAAACGTGAATAGCCGCCGTGTTACGCACAACCTTTCACACTTTGAGCGGGCTGCAATGGGACGACCTTGGACGATATCGCACAAAAAAACCCGCTTTAATGCGGGTTTCGATGGATTATTGAGCCGATATGGGATGGCTTTAGATGGTCACTTGGTGCGGCACCCGGCATCACATATTCCTACTGAAGTGCCTATTTCACCCCATTTCGTCAAGACTTGTTTGGCTAGCTACCGTCAAAGTTACCGCCAAGTGCAGACGACTGACGGCTCCTAGCTCGCGAAATTGCCAGCAAAGAGAACACCTCCCCAAACTGACGAAGCTTGAGTAACGATTCGGCAGGTCGAAGCAAACCCCAAGACGGTAACCCTCTCGTGCTTGCTATTGGCACATAATGTAAGATATTCTTACCACACGTAAGAACTGTCATGGAGGCAAAATGAACGCCGATTTTGTTAAAGCCAAACTCATCGAAGTCCTCGAAAACATCCAAGCAGTGAGTGGAGAGGTATGCCCTCCTATCGCTGGCGGGATGAAGCCCGTAGATGAGCTCCCCAAGTTCGATAGCAAGATTTGGCCAGTTGCCATCGGAATGCTCGCAGCCGGACTCGGGATCACAATCGCTGATGACGTAAACATCTTTCGTCGCGATAAAACCAGCAGCGCTTTGACCATTGATGAGAGTGTAGCCATCGTAGTTGCACTGGCCGATGCGCAGTCACCGTCGTCTTCCGCTCAGGTAGCGACTGCATCATGAACGCGCAGCAAGACAAACGAACGCTAGTGGCCCTGCGCCTTCGAGAAGCACGGAAGATGGCAGGTCTATCGCAGGGTCAAGTTGCCAAACTACTTGGGCTGCACCGTCCAACCGTCTCGGAGATCGAGGGTGGAAATCGACGCGTCTCTGCCGAAGAGCTCTCGAAGTTCGCAGAGACATACGATGTGACGGTGTCATGGCTGCTAGCAGAAACGGTGGATCAGCTCCAGACGGATGATCCTAGGCTTCAACTAGCTGCGCGCGAATTAGGCAAGCTTAAACCAGACGATCTCGATCGCCTGCTGCGTTTGTTGGCTTCAATGCGAAGTTCAGATGCGGATGCTGGAGAGAAATCCAAATGAGTGCCCGTCCCATGACATACGTTGCTGCCAGCCCTCAGAAGGCTTTGGTCATGAAAGGTATGCAAGCGGCAATCGCTGCTCGCACGAAAGCAGGCATGGATCAAAAAAGTCCTGTTTGCATTTATGGCTTATGCGAAGCGCATCAGGTCACTGTGCGATTCAACGATATCAACATGGAAGGTATGTATGACCGCGAACCAAAGCCTCGGATACACGTATCCACGCTGAGGCCGCCAGCTCGACGAAATTTTACTTGTGCACATGAGCTTGGACATCATGTTTTTGGGCACGGCTCGACCATTGACGAACTTCGAGATGACCATTCCAAGGCTGTTGATCGTCACCCAGATGAAGTACTTGCAGATGCGTTTGCCGCATTCGTTCTAATGCCAACCCTCGGGTTGCGTGAGGCGTTTAATCGGAGAGATCTTGACCCAAATCGAGCCTCTGCAGTGGATCTATACGCTATTGCTTGTAACTTCGGAGTTGGGCAGGCAACGCTTGTGAACCATCTCGCCTATGGTATTGGGATGATTAATTTATCCCGACGAGATGTACTCGGACGAATCACACCGAAAATGATTCGGACGGAACTCATGAGCGAAATTATTCAAGAGCATTTGATCTTTGCAGACAAGCATTGGAACTCGCCTACCCTCGATTGTGAGGAAGGCTCCCTCCTCCTTTTACCCACTGGGGTAGTGGTCGATACAAAATTCCTGATGCCCCATCGTGACGTAGCCAATGGGAGGGTATTCCGAGCAGTGAAGTCAGGCATTACGCGAGTTGTCATTCCTAGTACGCCTTGGGCAACCTATGCGCGGATAGCTCCTCGACAGTATGTAGGGCTCGCACGCTATCGACACTTGGAGGAATCGGCAGATGACTAAGCGAAATGATCCCACGGTAGGTCCAGTGCTCATCGACGAAAACGACTTATCCAAAGCTTGGGCCCGTGCTGTTCTATACGTAGTCGATCATGTTGGGTTGGAAATTTCGCCGCTAGTATTGAGCGTCACTGGCTTCGATGCTGAAGGAGCCCCTGCCGAGAGCTCTCTTGTAAGAGAGGCTCTTGACTCGCTGCTGCTACAGAAGGGCTTGCGAAATGTTGAAGATGTGGCGTTTACCATTTTTCCTCAGCCGCTCTGGAAAATTGCGCGCGGAGATCGTTCTCTTCTGTTTAAGTTGTACATAGACGCATTCCCTCGCTATCAAGCAATGAATCGAAGAGACAACAAGCGCGGCCTTTATTTTGAGCGATTGGTTAGCTATGGACGAGGACCATGCGACGGCAACCAACTTGAATGGATTCTTTCTCAATTCAACGGTCGTGAAGGTGTTCGGCGATCCATGTTTCAGGCGAGTGTGTTTGATCCAGGTCGCGATCACGTTGCCGATGCTCAGCTCCAGTTCCCTTGTATGCAACACATCAGCTTCGAACCAACGGACCAAGGGCTAGTTGTCACAGCGTTTTACGCCACGCAGCAGCTCTTCGTGAAGGCGTATGGAAACTATCTAGGCATCGCGCGTCTTGGTGCATTCATGGCACACGAAATGGGTATGCGCCTTTCCCGAATGAATGTAGTCATCGGCGTTGCGAAATTCGAGCGAATTTCCAAGACGGATAGTGAGTTACAGCCTTTGCTCAACGCAGCTCGGGGCTGCATATCAAGCGAGTCAAATATTGTTCCTATGACGCACACGAGTGCCCTTGTCTTCGGGGCCAAAGCGTGACGCGCAGACTGAACAAAGAAGCCATCCCCGTGAAGTCTGCGAACACCACCGGCACAAAATTGTTGGAGATGAGGAAGCAGCACCTGTCGCCGGTAACAGTCACGGCTGTCTTCGATAGCTATTGGAATTTTGCATGCGAGAGGCAAAACGTCTTCTTTCGCCGTCTCGATGGCCAGCCCGGTCCATGGTCTACAGATCCCATAATCGCGCAGCACAAGTTCACTAATGCGTATCGCGCTTCGGACAGGGTGAGTCAATTTCTCATTCGTGATGTCATCTATCGCGACGATCTTCCGAGCTCCGCAGAAGAAGTGCTATTCCGCACATTGCTGTTTAAATTATTCAACAAGATCGAGACTTGGAAGTTGTTGGAGCATTCTCTAGGCGAGGTGACCTACAAGGCGTACAGCTTCGATCTTTATGATCGCGTGCTAAGCCAAGCCATGCGTTCCGGAGGTCGTATCTACTCGGCCGCATACATCATGCCTCCGGGTGGTGGAGCGTTTGGGCACACAGCGAAACATCAGAATCATCTCCGACTACTAGAGCGGATGATGGCGGATGGGCTAGCAAGGAAGCTGGCAAAAACACAAAAGATGCAGACAGCCTTCGAATTGCTGAAAAGTTACCCGACCATCGGTGATTTCCTCGCATACCAATTTGTCACCGACATCAACTATAGCGAGGTAACGGATTTCTCCGAGATGGATTTTGTTGTGCCCGGACCGGGTGCCCGTGATGGTCTACGTAAGTGCTTCTCAAATGGAGCGGGGCTTAACGAAGCAGAGCTGATTCGTCTGATGGTCGACAACCAAGAACAAGAGTTCAGTCGGCTTGGCATTGAGTTCCATTCACTTTGGGGACGCAGGCTTCAGCTCATCGACTGCCAGAATCTCTTTTGCGAAGTGGACAAGTACGCACGTGTTGCTCATCCCGACATCGCTGGGATTTCGGGACGATCACGAATCAAGCAAAAATTTGCACCGACTGGCCCTCTTCTATCGCCATGGTATCCGCCCAAATGGGGTATCAATCAAAAAGTTGAAGCAAGCTTGAACCGCCTCCAAAGCGGAAATTCTGATGCTAAGAAGGACAATAAGAGCCGGTTCCGGATGCACTCATCTCTAACCACGGAGAGCTAACGATGGACTTAGATGCCTATCAACAAGAAGCGCAGAAAACTGATCGAGTTCCGAGCCGAGTCGAAACCAAAATTGGCGTGGATCTTGTTGTTCCTCTTCTTGGGCTTGCTGGAGAGGTAGGTGAGCTTCTTAGTGAATATAAGAAACATCTGCGAGACGGCGACTCACACCAGCTCTTTAAAGATCGTGTAGCTGAAGAGCTTGGTGATTTGCTTTGGTACGTTGCCAATTTCGCCGCGAAATTTGACCTAAGCCTTGAAGATATTGCTGCAAATAATCTTAAAAAGACGCAAGGACGCTGGGGTGAGCAGGATACTTCGCGGATCAATTTCGACGATGGCTATGGTGAGCAAGAGCAATTGCCGCGAAGGTTTGAATGTGAACTTCGTGAGGCTGTCGTCGATGAGAGGATTAAAATTCGCGTCTGGGTGAATGGTGAAAAGGTTGGTGATGACCTTACCGACAACGCAAACGACCCGGACGGGTACCGGTTTCACGATGTGTTCCACCTTGCGTACCTTGCTGTCCTCGGGTGGTCTCCGGTCATGCGGAAATTGTTGAAAAGGAAGCGTAAAAGTAATCTGAAGGTTGACGAGGTCGAGGACGGCGGCCGGGCCCAAGTCATTGACGAAGGCATAGCAGCGCTCGTATTTGACTACGCTAAAGGGCATCGTTGGCTAGAAGGCGTGACTGATCTTGACTATCAGCTGCTTCGTACCATCAAAGGTATAACTTCATTGCTAGAGGTAAGAGAACGGTCAATGGGTGATTGGCAGCGGGCAATCCTCAACGGCTTCGACGTTTGGCGGCAGGTGCTTGCGAATGGCGGAGGAAGGTTGCTGGTGGATCTCGATGCACGAGACCTCAAATACCTCGGTACGTCAGATGAGGCCAAGAAAGACGGCTCGTCAGCAAATTTGTTGCGCAAGGTAAATTGACATGCATGGCCTCAACATACCGGCTAGATGTGGGCTAGCTGTTGCTCATGGTGTCGACATCGTGGAACTTTCCGATTTCTCGCGACTTTTAACTGAACCAGCGAGCATTTTTTTAGATCGACATTTCACTGACCAAGAGCGTCGCACTGCTGGTGTCGGTGTCAATCAGGCTTCGAGGCTCGCGGGGCGTTTCGCAGTTAAGGAAGCTGTCATGAAAGCTCTCGGCACTGGGTGGGGAGAAGGAATTGCATTCACGGATGTCGAAGTGGTTAACCTTGAAACAGGGGCTCCAACTATAGTTCTTCATCGCAAACTTGCCACAATTCAAGAGGAGGCTGGCATCTCCAATTGGCTTGTAAGCACCAGCCATACAGCGTCCATCGCGATTGCGAGCGTTATCGGCCTTGCAGCCTCTGGGCATCAATAGGTTTGTTTTCGCCTGCTAAAGCTGGAGCGTCAGCAAGCCCGAAGAAGATCAATTCAAGAGCCCTTGAACCTTCGCCTTTATCTTGGAAATGCGCCTCGATATCGCAGCATGACCAGCAAGTCCTTCTTCATGAGAAATTTCCGTTGCCGTCTTGCCCATCCGAAGAGCAACCACCAGCTTGCGCTCCCGGGTATCAAGCAGAGCCATCACATCCCTGAACAGGGCGTGCCCATACCCTTCGTTATCTTCTGAGCTCCACACTGGAGCATCATCGAGAGTTTCCACCATTTCAATTTTGATCTTTGAACGCTTCGAGTAAAACGCTCGCTCAAAGTCTTCTTTGACCCACGAGTAGCGGTTCGAAAAATCATCATGTGTCCGGTGCCCATGCATGACTTCTAGTACAGGTGCGAGAGATTCCATGCTCCCTAAGCCATCTATGGCGTCTTGCAGAATACCTTCGCGCTCTTCTGCTGAGTCTGCGTCCCACAAAGTGCCTCCCATCAACGGGCGACGAACAATAAAGTTATTACGCTCCTCTTCTCCTATTTGTGCGAATAGCTTGCGAGACAATTCTGGCAAAGGCTCCCAGCCCTCGTCACCTGAGTC
>CAJCJD010000020.1 GCA_903970555.1 Vulcanimicrobiota bacterium | reverse complement strand
CTACACGACGCTCTTCCGATCTTGGCGAGGTAAATGGTTGCGAGTTGGTGAGGAGTTCGGTCCAGGCCAATGGCCAATCGTGCTCTAGCGCCAGGGCCGGTACGGCGTGCAAGTCCAGGCATGGATGGCCATCGCCCAACTGTCGACTCGCTAGCGCAGCCATCAGCAGTAGACGCTGATCAGCCTGCGAATCGCAATCAGCGATAAAGCGGGCGAATGCCAGATCGAGCGGACGCAGCACACGCCGTGCCTCGGCGTCGGACAATATCGAGAGCACGCCTTCACGCGACATGGGCATGTGCTCCATGCGCGAACAGACGGTCCATCGCTTGAATCAAGGCGTAAGGCAATCGTTCGGTGTGGACACCGTGTCCCGCGCCGTCGATGCCTCGCAAGTAGAGGTAGAGCACGCCGCCGACGTGTCGGTCGTAGCTGTAGTTTGGCAAACGCGCACGAAGCTGGCGGTGCAAGGCCAGCGTATAGATGGCGTATTGCAGGTCGTAACGGGACAGGAGCGTAGCGTCTCGCATCGCTGCCGTATCGTAGGCGCTGGTGGTTTCGCCCAGCCAGTTGGATTTGTAGTCGATCACGTAATAGCGCTCGTCGTGCTCGACGATAAGATCGATAAAGCCCTTGAGCATGCCGTTGATGCGGTTATGCGGCATCGGTGCGCGAGGCGCGCCATCCAGCGTGTAGCGGGTCACCAGATCATCCAAACGTTGCGTATCGACTTGGTTTGCTTCGAACCAGAATTCAAGTTCGGCCTGATAACGCTGACGATCATTCAGATCGGCAAATGCTAGAGCGCCGCCATCGGGCAACGTCAACGGGGTTCGCAAAAGGGCGGGTAGCCATTGCGTTAACGGCGCGATCCAAGCTTGCCAGCCACGTCGCTGGCAACGACGCGCTATCTGTTGTTCCAATGCGGTGGTGTCCATGGCCGTGGATGCGAATCCGGCTTCCGCTACCCATTCAAGCAAATCGTGCAGGAAGGTGCCCGGCTCGGCGCCGCGCGGAAATGTGTGGATACCTTGATCATGAACGGTTTGCGTTGCCTCGATGGGTTCGCGCGCGGCTTCGGCAAGCACATCCTGCGTGGCGGTTTCGGGCGCGACGTGACGCGCGGCTTCGCCTGTGCCGTGCGTCAGCGAGCTGTAGCTTGAGATCCACCAAGGCTCAGGCGGAGGAAGTTGATATAGACGTGCGGAACATGGTTTCTCCGGTCGCTGTGCTCCACGGTAGAAGTGCATACCCGCGACTTCAGTGGTGAGGCTGATTTGCATGTCAGGCACATCGCCACAAAGCGCCTGCACGCGTGCGAGAAGCACTTCCGATCCAACCGGCTCGCCGCCTGAAAGGATGTAACCGAATGCCGAGCGATGCAGTACGGGCGCTTTGCTGCGGCCATCCACGACGGACGCCACGCCAAGCCAGCAGGCATGTTCTGCACGGGTCAATGCGACATACAGAAGGCGAAGATCTTCCTGCAGGCGTTCCCGTTCGATGCGCATTTTGGCGTCGTGATCGGGCTGCAAGTCAATCCAGGTTTGCCCTTGTTCGTCATGCCAAGGCTGTGGTTGGTTGGCGGGTGCTTCGCGGAAGCGAGAGACGAAAGGCAACATGACGACTGGATATTGCAGGCCTTTCGATTTGTGGATGGTAACCACCTTGACGAGATCGGCTTCGCTTTCCAGGCGCACGACTTGTTCTTCGGCCGTCTCCGTATTGCGCTCGTTAGCGCGGCTGATCTGCATCGCCAAGTGGCGGGTCAGAGCGTGTTCGCCGTCCAAGTTGGTAGCGGCGTGCTGCAGCAATTCGGCCAGATGCTGCAGATTGGTCAAGACGCGCTCACCGTTTGGTTTTGCCAAGAGGCGCGCCGGCAAATCGAATGCGTGCAGAAGATTGTGCAGCATGGCCAGCACGCCGTGGCGTTGCCAGACAACTTGCAAGTTGCGGAACTGTTCGCCGCACTGTTCCCAATAAGCTTCGTCGTGATTGAGACGATCGAGTTCCGCGAGGCTGCGATGCATAGTGACGCTAGCCAGCGCCGCTCGCATGGCGCGGTCGGAGGAGGGTGCTGCGCAGGCCTGAAGCCACAGCAGCACGTCGGACGCCTCTGTAGAAGAGTAAACAGAATCCCGTTCCGACAGGTACACACTGGCTACGCCACGTTGCCGAAGCGCGTTGCGGATAGCGCCGCCCTCACGACCGTCTCGCACTAGTACCGCGATATCGCGCGGGCGCAGTGCCGTCTGCGTACCTTGTTCATCGATAAACGCGCAATGCCCTGATTGTGCGGCCTCAAGCATCTCGACAATGCGCGCCACCGCATGGGCGGCGGCTGCCTCGATATACGCAGTCGTGGTCATGGTCTTGCCGGCAGACAGCAGGTCGAGCTGCATGGCCGCCACTGGTCGACCATCAACTCGTAGCGAGTTTTTCAGGCCCTTTGCGTGCACGGGAATGAATGGCAAGCCATGCGTGCCAAAACCGAATGCGAAAGCACCAAGCGGCTGATGATCCGCATACTGAAATAAGCGGTTGACCGCGTCGACAAGCGCAGGCGTAGAGCGAAAATTGGTCGTTAGCGTCCACGTCGGTTTCTGCGCCTTATCGCGCGCGCTCAAGTAGGTATGGATGTCGGCGCCACGGAATCCATAGATGGCCTGCTTGGGATCGCCGATCAGCAGCAACGCCGTATCGGCGCGATGCTCGTAGATTCGCTGAAAAATGCGCCACTGCAGGGGATCGGTGTCCTGAAATTCATCGATCAACGCCAGCGGATATTGGGTGGCAATCGTTTCAGCAAGTTGCGATCCATGGGGAGCACCTAGCGCCGCATCCAGTTGTCGCAGCATATCGTCAAAGCTTGGTGAGGCTTGACGCTCGCGAATCTGCTCAATGCGTGTGGCGATCCACGGTAGCGCGTGCGCCAACAGCAAAGGTTCAAGCGGCGATTCGGCATCCCAGGCATCCATAAATGTTTGCACAGCGGCGAATGCGGCATGAGTCGTCGCTGCGCCTCCCTTGCTGGTTGAGGCATCAAGCTTTGCTTGCGCATAGCGGCCGAGCAGGTTTTTGTCCGCGTTGCTGCCATTGAGCCAAGCCGACAAGGCGGCCATGTCACGGTCGAGGCTATCGGGCTTGTAGATATTATTTTTCAGTGCGCGGGTTTGCACAGCGGTACGCAGCATTTGTTCGATGGCATCGGCGTCGGCCGACCATAGCTTGCGCGCGATTTTTTCCGCTTCGCGACGCGGGGCTTCGCGACGGTGTAGCGCATTCGCAAGATCGTCGACAGTCGGCAGCGGTTGCGCATCGACGCGTAGATGATGGGCTGGCTGGCGCAGCAAAGGCTTTATGGCGCGTTGGAGAGCCTGCGGATTGGTCCACCTGGTAGCGATGCACGCGGCATCGGCGTCATCAAGCCCGGCATAGAAGCAGCGCCAGTAATCGCGCACTGCCTCGGCAAGGCGTGCGTTTTCATCAGCGATTGCTTCGGCCGATTCGCTGCCTTCGAATGCGTGCTGGGCCAACATGCGTTGGCACCAGCCGTGGATGGTGTAGACGGCGGCTTCGTCCATCCACTGCGCAGCCAGATCCAGCTGACGCGCGGCAACGGCGCGGCTGCTTGGATTGGGGTATTCGTCGATCAAGACTTTTAGAAAATCATCGGGCTCTTGCTGCCCACGAAAAGCTGAGGCCGCCGTGGCGAGGCGCTCGCGAATGCGCTCGCGCAGTTCGGCGGTGGCAGCGCGTGTAAACGTCACTACCAGAATCTGTGCCGGAAGCTGCGCGGGTTGGCCACCATGGCCTAGCACCAGCCGCAGGTATAGCGCCGCGAGCGTCCAGGTCTTGCCGGTGCCGGCGCTGGCTTCGATCAATCGAATACCTTGCAGTGGTAAACGCAATGGATCGAGCGGCTCCATCGTGCTCATGCGGCATCTTCCAGAATGGCAGCGTCAAGCAATGGACGATAAAGATCCAACCATTTCTCGAAACCGGCTGCATAGAGCAGGGCGAAGTTTTGCCAGCTGCGTGCCAGGTATGGTTCGTAGCCCACCTCGCCTGCAGGAGCCATAGGCACATCGATGCCGTCATAACGCATCTGCGCCGCATCGTAAGGGCTTTTTTCGCCACGTTCTGCGAGCAGCCACGCGTACGCGGTACGCCGCGCAATGGGCAGTGGCGCCTGCATGCCTTGCTGCCAGGCCGCCAGCAATTGGTTCAGATGCGTGGCTGCGCCGCTTTGCGTGCACGCCTTGATGACAACCGTGGCATCGGCGGCGAACAGACGCGTAGACACGGCGATGCCGTGGGCGTTCGCCAGCAGTTGCAATACCCATGAGTGGATCAATCTGTCGTGGCGGATCGCCTTTCCTTGGCATAGATCTCCTGCCATTGGGACGAGCCGCACCATGGCGTGATCATGGCCGGTGCGCAGATCGTACAGCCATCCCTGAACGCTTAACCCTTCGTATTCGTAGCGCAACTCTTGCGCATCGATCTGCTGCGGCCAGCACGCGATCGCAGCGTGCCAACGATCGAGGATGTTCCGTACATCGCTACCGATGCTATCTATGAGGAGAGCCCCGAAACCGCCCACCGGCAGCACGCCTTGTTGACGCAGACGTTGTACAGCGTCGGCGAGCGCGGTTAGTGCATCTGTTCGATCGGCGATCAAGGCCGATTGCAGCAGTGTGTCGGTCGCGGCGTGGTTTTCCAGTCGATCCAGTGCAAAGGGTTCGTCATCGTCGGGACCGCTGTCGGTGTCGCCGAAACGTACTTTCAGTCGCTCTGTGTAGAAACTGGCGGCCGGGCGGGCGAGAAAACGTTGCAGTTGGACGATGTCTACGACGGGTTCCGGCTTCCAGGGATCCAGCGGCGCATCTTCTTTTGGAAGCATCGTGCGGCGCGCATGTGCCCATTCCGAAGCGTAGGTAAATAAAGGAGAGGCGGAATCGTCGGCAAAATAGCGCGTGCTGAATGCTTGCAATGGATGCACCGTGGTGACGGATGCCAGTACGCGTTTGCTTGAGTCGGCATCATCGTCTTTGTCATGGGGTAGGCGCCACCCTGTTGCCAGGTAATCGCGTAGTTGGCCGACCAGCACGGATGGCGGCAGTTCGCTGTTGTCGTGCACGCTGTGGCCTACCCAGCTAATGTGCAACGCATCGCGCGCTGAGAGCAGCGCTTCCAGAAACATATAGCGGTCGTCTTCGCGTCGGGAGCGATCGCCCGGGCGATGCTGGCCGGCACGCGCCATCAGATCGAAATCGGACGGCGAAACGCGGCGCGGATAATCGCCATCATTCATGCCGAGCAGGCATACCACGCGAAAGGGGATTGCGCGCATGGGCAGCAACGTACCGAAATTTACCGCACCGCCGATGAAACGCTGCGACAGATGGTTCTGATCGATGGACTGCAACCAATCCTCGGCCACGATGGAAATGGGGATTGCTTGTGTGAACCCAGCTTCGTGGCACGCGTCCAGCCACGTATCCAGGGCGTCTTCCAGCCGGTCGATGCGCAGCAGGTCTGCATCGTCGCTGCGTGCATCGAAACAATCTCGCAGCAGGCGACGTAGTCGATCACTCCACTGCAGCGGTGTAGCCGGTGCGATAAACAGACGCCAGTAATATTCCAGCGTTTCCAGCAATTGGCTGAGTGGGCCAAGCAGGGCCGCATCCAGGCCGCTGACTTCCGCATAAGGCGCGATATCTTCCAATGAAGGACCATCGCCTGTCGCATAGCCGAGCAACATGCGGCGCAAGCCAAAACGCCAGCTGTTTTGTTCGTCGGGAGGCAATCCTAGCGTGCGTTTCTGGGTGCCATCCAGACCCCAGCGAATACCGGATTGCGTGATCCAGCGGCGAAGCGTTGGTAGGTCGTCTTCAGCAACGCCGAAGCGACGGCGCAGCGAGGGCACGTCCAGCAGATCAAGCACATTGCTTGCGGTGAAGCGCGATTCGGTGAGGTTTAGCAGATGCTCCAGTGCAACCAGCAAGGGCGATGTGCCACGGCCGGGTTGATCGGCAACGCTGTAAGGGAGATAACGCGGGTCGTTCGGCGAAATGCGACCGAACACGGCCTGCACGTGCGGAGCGTACGTGCGGATATCCGGCACCATCACCATGATGTCGCGTGGCGCTAGCGGCTTGCCATCGCGTGCGGCGCGTTCGAACAGATCGAGCAGTCTGTCGTGCAGAATTTCCACTTCGCGTTGCGGGCTGTGGGCAACGTGGAAGTGCAGGGAGTGTTCGTCAACAGGTAATGATTTGCGTAACGCTGGATCAGCGGGTAGCGGTTCCAGATCAAGCACGGCCTGTTGCACCTGGTGCAGTAGCGAATCCGTACCAACGTTTTGAAACACGTCGATGCTTCGCTTGATGGCCGCGAAGTGGTGGCGATAGCGGTTGGGCTGGTCGAACGCATCGAGCTGGCGGATGAAGTCGCGCCCCTGTTTCCCCCACGCTGCCAGTAGCGGGTTCGCGTGCAGGTGAAGATCTTCGTAGCGCGGTTCTAGCGAGGTGTCCGGTTTGCTTGCGTGACGCCGCTGGTTCGCTAGCAGCAGTTCGCGGTCTTCAATGATGTCGGCCCAGTAATGCCGACAAGGGTTGGTAACGAGTAGAAGGATCTGGCTGTAGCGCGCCAACGCTGTCAGCGCTTCCAGCACCTGCTGCGGTAAGGATGTGATGCCGAAAACCACAATGCGTCGCGGCAATGCGTCGGGGCGAACCTCGGACAATTGCATCTGCCGCATGAAGCGTTGGTGCACGGCGGCGCGGTGGCTGTCGCGCCGTGCTTGCGGAACGTCATCAAGCAAAAGTCGCCATAGCCGTGGTTGCCAGCGTTGCGAGGGAGGCAGCTCGACTACGCGATTACGCAAGCTATCGCGAAGCACATCGTTGCGGTGTTCCCAGTCTTCCAGCCAGTCGGCGCGGAATACCTGGTATTGATCGAACAGGTCGGCCACTTGCATGGCAAGCCGATACTGGCGACGCCAGTCTCCACTCTCGCCGAGCAACGCGCGCAACGGAGCAAAAGCCGCTTCATCGAGGTGCTGCGGCAGCAATCGCAACAAACGCCAAACAAGGCGCGTCTTGTCGAACGGCGACGTGCCCGGTACATCGGCCTCGCCCAGCACGGCGCGGTAGGCCTGCCACAGGAAACGCCCCGGTAGCTGCATATCCACCGCGGCACTGATTCCTAGGCCGCCCGATTCCATCGGACGGGCCAGCGCCAGCTTCAGCCATTGCGCGATGCCGTTGCTCTGCACCAGCATCACCTCGTTTTCCAATGGTTGCAGCGGCGCACGCTGCAACCATGCGACCAACAAATCGCGCAGGTCTTCCTGGCGATTGCCATGGATCACCATCAGGCCCGGTTCGATAGGGACGCGGTTTGACGCGATATCCGGTGTGCTCACGCGTGCTTGCGCCGATGGTGACTCATGGGAGCGTCCACGATTCCGAGGTGGAGTTGCGGCAAGTTTGCCCGATTCGCATCGCAGGATGTGCGACGCGTCGTGACGACGACGGGGCACAAAAAAGCCCTGTGGGACACCACAGGGCTTTTGAGTCGAATGGGATTGGTGGAGCGGAGGAGGATCGAACTCCCGACCTTCGCATTGCGAACGCGACGCTCTCCCAGCTGAGCTACCGCCCCACGCGAGCCACAAATGGTAGCAGCAGGCCCCGGAGGGAGCCAAGCCCTCGGGGATGGGCGCTCAGGGCAGCAGGCTGACCAGGCGGTCGTGCAGTACGCCGCGCCGCCAGCCTTCCAGCGAATCCGGCCATTGGGCGGTTACTACGTACTCTTCCAGCGCCTTGCGCGGGCAGAGCAATCCAGGTGGCAAATCGAGTTCGATGGCCAGGTTGTCTACGCTTTGTTTCATCGCCGACAGCGCTTGCTTGGCGTTGCCCTGCGGATAGGGGGGAATCGGCTCGGTCGCGCTGATCTCTTCGTCGCTGACGGCGTTTGCCAGCAGATCGAAGAGTTCCTCGCGTTGCGCGGAGCGCAGGGCGCGCTGGCCGCTGCTGCGTTGCTCAAGCTCTTCGAGGGTTCTGGGGCGCTGTTGAGCGAAGCTGAGCGTAAGCGCGTCTTCGAGCATCCATGGGCGTGGCCGATCCAAGCGGCGTGCCGTGGCATCGCGCCACAACAGGATCCGACGCAGCAAGGCTTGCTGTTCGCGCGGCCATTCGGCGGCGCCACGCAACGCCAGTTGGGGTTGCGGATCGCCTTCGCGCGGACAGCTTTTGCGTTTGAGTCGTTCGCAGTCTTCCGCGTGCCAGTGCGTGCGATCGCGTTGCGCCAGGCGTTCTCTGAGTTGCTGATGGATGGTGTCCAGATACACCACATCCAATATCGCGTAGGCGCTTTGCGATGCGGTGAGCGGACGCTGCATCCAGTCCGAACGTGTTTCGCCTTTGTCGAGTTCGGCGCCAGCCAGTTCGGCGACCAAGGCGCGATAGCTGATGCCCAGGCCCATGCCGACGAACGCTGCAGCAATTTGCGTGTCGAACAGAATACGCGGCCCTTCTGGCAGCCACGGTGAGAGTGTTTCCAGGTCTTCGCTGGCGCTGTGCATCAACGTGACGACATCGTTACGGTTCAGCGGTTGCAGCGCGTCGGCAATATCGAAGGCGAGTGGATCGACTAAGGCGTAACGTCCATTCCATCCCAGCTGCAACAATGCGAGCTGAGGATAGAAGGTATTGCGGCGCATGAATTCCGTGTCGAGGCCGAGCGCAGCGCCGGATGGAAGCCCTGCCAGCCACTGTTCGAGTTCATTGCGTTGGGCGATCCAGTCTGCCTGGGGCGACTGTGCGGGCAGGGGCATGCGGGTTCCTTGGGCGACAGAACGGGCGACGCGCGATTGCTCCATCATCGGTCGTGCCATATGGTAAGCAGCGAACCATAGCAGGCCAGCCACGGAACGCCCACCATGCCGAGTAAGGAAACCGTACGTCGTCAACGCGCGCTGGGTGGGGCGCTAGGCGTGCTTGTGCTGGGGTTCGGGCTCACTTATCACTTTTTTCCACAGATCTTCCACGTCAGCCCGGAAGAAATAGCCAATTCGAGTGCGCCGAGCCAGAGCCGTATCGTGCCGTCCACCGTGCCAGCGCGAGCCGGTAGCGTGTTGCCTTCGGCACTGGATGAGATCAACGCCGGGCCGCCCCTGACGCTGGCGCCGACAGCCGTGATTGCCGCGCGCTTGAATCGTGTAAGCACCCCGTTGCCTGAGCAGCTAAGCGCGGATACACCCGAGGTAAAAGCACTGTTGGACCGTGCCAACAAGGCATTTCTGGCCGGGCAGGTGGCGGGAGATAAAAACAGCGCGGCCGCGTTGTATCAACAGGCACTCAAACTCAAGCCAGACAGCCGCGCCGCCGCACAGGGTCTTGATCAGGTACGCACGCACCTGATTGCCGAGATCACGCAGGACATCGCCATTGGCGATTCCGGGTCGGCTGGCGCATTGCTCGAAAATCTGAAGGCATTGCCCAACACCGCGAGCGATGTCGCACCGCTCGAAGTCAGCATGAAGACACTGATTGAAGTGCGCCCGATGTTGGCCAAAGCGGCCGATCTATTGCAACAAGGCAATGCCGATCAGCCAGCCGGCAACAATGCGCTTGAGTTGTACCGACAGGTGCAGAAGCTCGATGCCGAAAATGCTGTCGCAACACAAGGTGTTTTGCAGGTTCAGCATGTAGTGCTTGATCGCGCGTTGGCGGCGGTAGCGCAAAATGATTTTGCTGGTGCGGAAAAAGCCATCGACGAAGCACAATCGATTCAGCCCGACTCACCTCAGCTGCAAAGCGTGCGCAGCCAGGTCGACGGCATCCGTCAGCAGCGCGCCACCGGTGTGCTCGCACAGGCGCGTTCGGCACTTGATGCTGGCAACGTGGACCTCGCCAAGCAGCTGGCCGGGCAGGCGCAGGCGATCAGTCCTCAGCTGGCCGGCATTGATGAATTCGAGGAGCGGCTGACCAACGCGCGCCTGTATGCCAGTTACAAACCGGGACAAGTATTCACCGATCACTTCGTCGACATGACTGGGCAATCGCCGACCATGTTGGTGGTTCCCACCGGCAACTTCATGATGGGCGCGCCAGACGACGAAGCAGGGCGCACCGATGCGCAGACGCCGCAGCATCAGGTCACCATCAGCAAAGGTTTTGCGCTTTCACAGGCCGATATCACCGTTGGCCAGTTCCGCGAATTCGTGCGTGCCAGCGGCTACAAACCCGACTCGGTCACCAACGGTGGCGCTAGCGTCTACGACGAGCGCACCGGTGTGATGCGCGACGACAGCAGCGCCACCTGGGAGGACGATTATGTCGGTCATCCCGCTGCGGACCACCTTCCGGTTGTGAATATTTCCTGGAGCGATGCCAATGCGTACGTGCAATGGCTCAGCCAGCGCACCGGAAAGCACTATCGTTTACCCAGTGAAGCTGAGTTCGAATACGCGCTGCGCGGCGGTACCACCACGCGCTATTGGTGGGGCAAAGGTACACCGACCACAAAGGTGGAAAACCTCACCGGCTCACTTGATCGTTCTCCCAGCGGGCGACGTTGGAGTCACGCTTTCCAGGGCTATGGCGACGGTTATTGGGGACCGGCGCCGGTGATGAGTTTTGCGCCCAACCCCTTTGGTCTCTACGACATCGATGGCAACGTCTCGGAATGGATGGCTGACTGCTGGCACGACAGCTACATTCGCGCGCCAGTGGATGGCAGCGCCTGGGTGAATCCGGGATGTTCGACGCGTGTCGTGCGAGGCGGCTCATGGGGCAGCTCGCCGGAACAGGTGAATTCGGCGTACCGGCAAGGCGCCGATGCCAGCGTTCGCAGTGGTCGCGTTGGATTCCGCATTCTGCGAGAGTTATGAGCAACGCCGGCCCTGAAACGACGAAAGCCGCCTGGCGGCGGCTTTCAATCTGTAATCTGGTGCCCAGGAGAGGACTCGAACCTCCACGGTTTTACCCGCTAGTACCTGAAACTAGTGCGTCTACCAATTCCGCCACCTGGGCAGGTGCTGCAACAGCCTTTTGGGCTGTGCGAGCCGCGTAGAGTAGGCATCTAAGTACTTGTTGTCAACTATTTCTTCACGGCTTCGGGTGCGACAAGACAATCTGCCGCGAGGCATTTATTGATTCATTCATCGAGGCGATACTAGGCCGTGACCGAGAAGAAAATACCTAGCAAGGACAAGGCCCCGCGCAAAGCGGCCAAGGCGCCCAAGGCTCACCCCGGCGTCGAACGCCCCGGGCGCCGAGGCGACACGGCAGCCGGCAAGAAGCCGCACGATCCCTTCGCCAAACGTGAGGCGGAACGGTACGAGCAGCCGATACCCAGCCGTGAGGCCATTCTTGCCCTGCTCGAAGAGCGCGGCGAGCTGCTCACGGAAGCGCGTATTGCCGAGGCGCTGCATCTACATGACGAATACGGCATCACCGCCTTGGGCAAACGCCTCGCGGCGATGGTGCGCGATGGGCAGTTGCTGCTGGGCCGACGTGGCGGCTATGCGCCCGCGCGCAAGCTGGATCTGATTCCCGGCGTGGTGTTAGCCAACGCAGAAGGCTATGGCTTCCTTCGTCCGGACGAAGGTGGCGACGATCTTTATCTCTCGCCTCATCAGATGCGCACCGTGATGCATGGCGATCGTGTCTTGGCCAGCGTGGTCGGCGTAGACCGGCGTGGGCGTCGTCAGGGCGCCATCGTGGAAGTGCTACAGCGTCGTTCGCCACGCTTGGTTGGACGCGCCGTGGTCGACAACGGCGTCACCGTGGTGGTGCTGGACGATCGCCGCCTGCATCAAGACGTGATGATCGTGCCCGGTCAGGAACAGGGTGCGCGCTCCGGGCAGATCGTGGTGGTTGAGATCACCGACCCGCCGACCGCCTATCGCGGTCCGCTGGGTGCGATTCGCGCGGTGCTGGGCGAGCGCTTGCAGCCTTCGCTGCTGGTAGAAATGGCCATCGCCAGTCACGACTTGCCGCACGAATGGCCGCCAGAAGTGCTGCGCGAAGCGGCACAGATCGAGCCGGAAGTGACCGCCAGCGAACGGGAAGGGTGTATCGACCTGCGCAAGTTGCCGCTGGTGACGATCGATGGTGCCGATGCACGCGACTTCGACGACGCCGTATACGCCGAGCCGAAACGCGGTGGAGGTTGGCGTTTGGTCGTGGCGATTGCGGACGTTTCGCACTACGTGCGTGTCGGTAGCGCCTTGGACAAAGAAGCCTACGAGCGCAGCACATCCACCTATTTCCCCGGCTTTGTCGTGCCCATGCTGCCGGAAACGTTGTCCAACGGCATCTGTTCGCTCAATCCGAAAGTGGAGCGCCTGTGCATGGTCTGCGACATGCAGGTCGATGCGACCGGCGAGGTGGTCAAGTCGAAGTTCTACGAAGCCGTCATGCGCTCGCACGCGCGCCTCACCTACGACAAAGTGTGGCAGGCGATCGGCCTGGAAGAGGCCGACGCACGACATGAAGTGGCTGATGTATTGCCGCAGTTGGAAAACCTGCATGCGCTTTACAAGGCCATGGCAGAACAGCGTCGACGCCGCGGCGCCATCGATTTTGAAACGCCAGAAGTGAAATTCCGCCTTGACCAGACGGGCGAAGTGGAAGCGGTCGGCGCGGTAGTGCGCAACGATGCACACAAGCTGATCGAGGAATGCATGATCGCCGCGAACGTGCAAGCGGCCTTGTTTCTGGAGAAGCGCAAGATTCCCGCGCTCTACCGCGCGCATGAGCCGCCGCCGGCAGAGAAGTACGAAGACCTGCAGCAATTTCTGCGTGAATTCAAATTACGCATGCCGCCGCTGGAGGACGTGACTCCGGGCGATTTCGCCGACGTGCTGCGCAAGGTGCAGGACCGGCCGGAGCGCGAACTCATCCAGTCCGTACTGCTGCGCGCACAGAGCATGGCCGCTTACCAGCCCGACAACCGAGGTCATTTCGGCCTGGCGTTGCAGGCGTATGCGCACTTCACTTCGCCGATCCGTCGTTATCCTGATCTGCTTGTTCATCGCGCTATCCGTTACGCACTGCTTGGCGGCAAGCCTGCTAACTACGATTACAGCGATGCGGCGATGGCCGCGATGGCGGTGCATTGCTCGCAACGCGAGCGTCGTGCCGAAGAAGCTGAGCGGGATGTCGATGAGCGCTTCCGCTGTGCGTGGATGGCTAAGCATGTCGGCGAAGAGTTCGAGGGCACGGTCACTGGCGTAACGTCCTTCGGTCTATTCGTCGAGCTGAAAGAGTCGAAGGTATCGGGCCTTGTGCACATCAGCCAGCTATCCAACGACTACTACCATTTCGATCCGGTGCGACATTTGCTGAAAGGCGAGCGCACCGGTCTGCAGTTCCGTTTGGGCGACCATGTGCGCGTGCAGGTGCTGCGCGCCAGCCTGGAAGATCGCAAGATCGATTTCAGGCTCGTGCCGCCGGGTAAAGGCGCAGCGGTCGCACCCGCCACCCCCGCGCCGCGTGCCTACGATTACGCCGCCGCAGGCGAGCGTTATTCCTTGCCAGCAGGCCGTCAGCCATTACCATCGCTGCCGCCGCTGCCCGGGCGAGATCGTGCGGGTGGCGCTAAGCCAGGCAAGAAAGCCGTGGTCGACAAGGGTGGCATGGCGCAAGCTAAGCGCAAAGGCAAACCGCTCGCTGGTAGGACCCTGGATAAAGGCAAGCCGCACGCCGACAAAGGGCGTGCACCAAAACCGAAAGGCAAACGATGAGCGAGAGTTGGATCGTCGGGATCAACCCGGTTGAGGGTGCGTTGAGCAACGACGCTGAACGTGTGCGCGAAGTGCTAGTGGAAAATGGTCAGCGCAACCCGCGTGTGCATGAACTGGCCGAACGTGCCAAGGCACTGAAGATTCCCGTACATCATCGTCCACGCGAACAGCTCGATCGAGTGGCTGGCGAAGCGCGACACCAAGGCGTTGTAGCGCTTTATCAGGCGCCACCTCTGGCAAGCGAGAGCGATTTGTCGGATCTGCTGGAGAAAGCCGGCAGCGATGCGTTGCTGCTGGTGCTTGATGGCGTCACCGATCCGCACAACCTCGGCGCTTGCCTGCGCAGCGCTGCTGCCGCCAATGTGACGGCCGTGATCGTGCCAAAGGATCGTGCTGTCGGGCTCACGCCCGTTGTTCGTCGCGCCTCGGCCGGCGGTGCGGACCGCGTGCCGTTGATCGCCGCGACCAATCTCGCGCGCGCCTTGCGCACGTTGAAGGATGCTGGCGTGTGGATCACCGGTTTGGCCGGCGATACGGAACAGTCGATCTATGGCATCGATTTGAAGGGCCCCGTGGCACTCGTATTAGGCAGCGAAGGCGAGGGTATTCGCCGGCTGACTCGCGAAACCTGCGATTTCGTGGCAAAAATTCCGATGCCCGGCAGCATGGAGAGCCTCAACGTGTCGGTGGCAGCCGGCGTTGTTCTGTTCGAGGCGTTGCGTCAAAGGAGTATGCGATGACGTTCTATTGGCATGATTGGGCGGGATACATCGGCGTCGTGCTGGTGTTGCTGGCGTTTCTTCTGCTGCAAGCGCATAAGCTGCACGGCAACGGTCTGGTCTACCAGTTGATGAATGTGTTGGGCGCGATTGGCGTGATGCTGTCGCTGCTGTTTGGCATCTTCAACTTGCCGGCTTTCACCATGCAGCTGGCGTGGTTGGTGATCGGTATTTTCGGTATTGTGCGCGGTATGCGTGTGCGGCGCGAGGCGCGTGAAAGCGGACGGTATCCCGAACCGTAATCAACGGTGCACGCTCGTCACAAAACATTAGGCCCCGACGTTTGCCGAGGCCTAATGACTAAATGTTTAAGGTGACTCGCTTATTCGGGGCGATTGCCAAGCTTCACCGGCTCCGGGCTTGACGTCAGGTCGCGCTTGTCGCGCTGGCCGCTCAACGGCTCGCCTTTCACCTGGAACCACACGTTCTCGGCGATATTGGTGGCATGGTCGCCGATGCGTTCGATGTTTTTGGCCATGAACAGCAGATGGGTGCAGGGCGTGATGACGCGGGGATCTTCCATCATGTACGTGAGCAGTTCGCGGAAGTAGCCGGTATAGGCTTCGTCCAACGCTACGTCGTCCTGCCAAACCTTGTACGCACGTTCCGCATCGCGGTCACGATAGGCGAGCAGTACTTCGCGCACTTCTTCGGCCGCCAGCTCGGCCAGATGGGCCAGGCCGCCGGTAGGTGTCAGCGGTGCCGCCATCGACAGCGGGATGGAGCGTTTGGCCACGTTCGCGGCATAGTCGCCAATGCGTTCGATATCGGCGGCGATACGTAGTGCTGCGAACACATTGCGCAAGTCGCCGGCGATCGGTGCGCGCAGGGCAAGCAAGCGCACTACGTCATGGCTGATTTCCTGCTCGAGCTGATCGATGGCGTCGTCGTTGTGCACCACGTGCTGGGCAGCGCGTTCGTCGCGCCGATCTACCACGTCGATGGCTGCTTCCAGCTGGCTCACTGCTAATTCGCCCATGCGAACCAGTTCGCCGGTCAGGCGCATCAGCTCGTCGTCGTAGCTCTTGATGATGTGTTCCTTGCTGCTGCCGCTCATGGGTCTTGCCTCGTTGGATTCGTAAAAGGGCGTTGGACTGGGCGCATTGCCCGCTTAGCCAAAGCGACCGGTGATGTAGTCTTCGGTCTGCTTCTTGCCCGGCTTGGTAAAGATCTTTTCGGTGTTGTCGAATTCGATCAACTCGCCCAGATACATGAACGCCGTACGGTCGGAGCAGCGCGCCGCCTGCTGCATGTTATGAGTGACGATGACGATGGTGTATTCGTGCTTGAGTTCTTCCACCAGCTGCTCGATACGCCCTGTGGCGATCGGGTCGAGGGCAGAGGTGGGTTCATCGAGCAGCAGCACTTCGGGGCGCAGCGCAATGCCGCGTGCAATGCACAGACGCTGCTGCTGACCGCCAGAAAGGCCCAAGGCGCTCTGCTTGAGCTTGTCTTTCACTTCGTCCCACAGCGCCGCACTGCGCAGCGCCTGCTCTACGCGGATTTCCAGATCGGCACGCGACAATTTTTCGTGGTGGCGAATGCCGTAGGCGACGTTTTCGTAGATGGTCATCGGGAACGGAACCGGCTTCTGAAACACCATGCCTACCTTGGTGCGCAGGCGGTTCATGGAGTACGTCTTGTCGAGGATGTTCTCGCCATCAAGCTCGATTGAACCGGTGGCTTCCAGTTTGGGGTAGATCGCGTAGATGCGGTTGAAGATGCGCAGCATCGTCGACTTGCCGCAACCGGACGGCCCGATGATCGCAGTGACCTGCTTCTCGGGGATGTCCATGTTGATGCCTTTCAGCGCATGGTATCCGTTGTAGTAGAAGTGCACATCGCGCACTTTGATCTTGGCAGGCGTCGCGGCGCCGGTCAGAGGAGCCGCAGCTGCGGCGGCGAGGTCATTCATAACTCACCTTCTTGCGCGAAAACATGATGCGGGTCAGCAGGCTCAGCGCCAGCACGAACAGGGTGATCAACAGCGCGCCGGCCCAGGCGATCGCATGCAGCGCCGGATTCGGATCGTTGGTGTATTGGTAGATCGTGACCGGCATGCTGGCCATCTTGTCCAGCGGATGCACGGTCATGAAGTTGTTGCCGAAGGCGGTGAACAACAGCGGAGCCGTTTCACCGGCCAGGCGCGCAAGTGCGAGCAACACGCCGGTGAGAATGCCGGAGAATGCTGCCCGCATCAGCACTTGCAATGTCAGTTTCCACTGGGGAATGCCGAGTGAGAGTGCCGCTTCACGCAACGTGCCTGGCACCAGCTGCAGCATTTCATCCGTGGTGCGCACGATCACTGGAAGGCCGATCAACGCGAGTGCCACGCTGCCGGCGAATCCGGAGAACGAGATGCTGCCGTTGGTCATGTTGGAAATCGGCAGCACAATGATCACGTACACGAACAAGCCCAGCACGATCGAAGGTGCCGACAGCAGGATGTCATTGAGAAAGCGGATCGATGCTCCAAGCTTGCTGGAGTTGGCGTATTCGGCGAGATACGTGCCGGCCAATATGCCGATCGGTGCGCAGATCAGCAGCGCCATCAGATCCATGATCAAGCTGCCGACGATGGCATTGGAAAGGCCGCCTTCATCGGCATACGCGGTGATCTTCGTAAACAGCGAGAGCTTCAGCGCGCTAAAACCGTTTTCTGCGGTGATCCAGAGAATCCAGACCAGGAAGACCAGGCCAATCAAAGTGGCCACGCCACTCAATGTCAGCGCGATGACGTTGGTAATGCGACGACGTGCGTAGACGGCGGACATCAGCGACCCTCCCGGCGAGCCAGCTGACGCAGCATCAGGCGTGCGATCAGCAACACGATGAAGGTCACCACAAACAGCAAGAAGCCCAGCGCGATCAGCGCGGAACGATGCAGCCCTACGGCTTCGTTGAATTCGTTGGCGATGCTCGAAGAGATCGACGTACCCGGCATCAGCAGCGAAGAAGTGATGTTGTACGAGTTGCCCAACACGAAGGTAACCGCCATGGTTTCGCCGAGCGCGCGACCCAGCCCCAAAAAGATACCGCCAATCACGGCGGAGCGGGTATATGGCAGCACGATGTCCCAGACCACTTCCCACTTGGTCGAGCCCAGCGCGTATGACGATTCCTTAAGGCGCGCAGGTACAGTCTGGAAGACCTCGCGCATCACCGAAGAAATGAATGGCAGGATCATGACGGCCAACACGACGCCTGCAGTCAGCAGGCCCAGGCCAAGCGGCGGCCCCTGAAACAGTTGGCCGATGACAGGAATGTTGCCAAGCGTGTCGTTCATCCACGGCTCGATGCTGGCCATGAACGGTACGAACACAAACAGACCCCACATGCCGTAGATGATCGAAGGAATGCCTGCGAGCAATTCGATGGCGGTGGCCACCGGACCGCGCATCCAGCTTGGCGCGATCTCGGTAAGGAAGAGGGCGATGCCGAAACTCACCGGTACCGCAAGCACCAACGCGATCAGCGAGGTCACCAGCGTGCCGACGATCGGCGCCACTGCGCCGTATTGATCTTCTACCGGGTTCCAGTCGGAACTGAAGAGGAAGTGGAAACCATCTTTGAACAGAACATCACGGCCGCCCCACAACGTGGACAGTGCAGCGCCGAGCAGCGTGGCCAAGACCAGCAACGCGCAAAAACGCAGCAGCAGGCGGAACAGTAAATCGTGGCGTGCATCGGCGCGTGAGCGATGTTCGGTATCGCGAGCGAGCGGTTCGGCGTTTGTCGCTGACATGCTGAGGCGTTATCCGCGGTGGTTTAATCAGCACAACGCGCGCAACCGTTGGTTGCGCGCGTCGCAAGTTACTACGCTGTGGCTGTCCTTGCGACAGCGCGCAGCTTACATCTTGTATTCGCTGGACCAGTAGGTCTCGATCTGCTGTACCAGCGAATCGGGCAGGGGCACATAGTTCAGTGCGCGGGCCGAATCCTGACCGTGCTCATAGGCCCACTTGAAGAAGTCGAAGGCAACTTTTGTGTTGCCAGCATTCTTCGGCGTCTTGTACATGATGACCCATGACGTGGCCGTGATCGGCCATGCATCGGTGCCCGGGGCATTGGTCATCAGCAGGTTGAAGTCTTTCGCGTTCTTCCAATCGGCCGTGTTGGCAGCAGCCTGGAAGCTGGCGGTGTTGGGCTCGACGATATTGCCTGCAGCGTTCTTCATCTTCGCGTAGCCAAGATGATTGGTCAGCGCATAGGCATATTCGACGTAGCCGATCGAGTTCGGAATCTGCTTGATGTAAGCGGCCACGCCTTCATTGCCCTTGCCACCGATACCGGCCGGCCACTGCACGGCGGTGCCTTCACCGACCTTCGACTTCCAATCCGCGCTCACCTTCGACAGGTAGTCGGTAAAGTTGAAGCTGGTGCCCGAACCGTCCGAACGATGCACCACAGTGATGCGCGAGCTGGGCAGGTGCACGCTGGGGTTGAGCTTGACGATGGCCGGATCGTTCCAAGTGGTGATCTTGCCGAGATAGATGTCAGCCAGCGTCGTGCCATCCAGCACGAGGCTGCCAGCCGTCACGCCTGCAACGTTGAACGCCGGCACGATGCCGCCGATCACGTCG
This sequence comes from Vulcanimicrobiota bacterium, assembly GCA_903970555.1. Lineage (GTDB taxonomy): Bacteria > Pseudomonadota > Gammaproteobacteria > Xanthomonadales > Rhodanobacteraceae > Dyella_B. The sequence goes on along the minus strand of CAJCJD010000020.1, from coordinate 12,666 downwards.
GGGAACTGACCGAGGCCGAACTTGGCCAGGTCTTCCGGCTTCAACGGCATGTCGGAAGCGCCGAAGTCGACGGTGCCAGCCTTGATCTGGGCAATACCGCCGCCCGAACCGATCGACTGGTAATTAATGTGGTTGCCGGTCTTTTCGGCATACGCAGCCGACCACTTGGAGATGACCGGATAGACGAAGCTGGAGCCCGCACCGGTGATGTCGGTCGCGTGCGCCGTCATGCCGAACAGGGACGCGGTGAGCGCGAAGGCGAGCGTACCGAGGCGAGACGGAAGTTTGAATGAGGTCAACACAGTGGCTCCTTTGGGACGGAAGTGGCGAGTCATGCCTTTGTCCCTTCTATTGCAGGGGCTGGGTGTTGCAATGAGATGAGATGAATATTTCAGCCTGATGACAGTCGTAAGAAATTGTCAGGGAAGGGTGGATCCAACACGCTCCAATTCCAGCACCTCAAGGGCACGTAAGCGGTTGACAATGCGGCAGAAAAGCAGCGCTGTGCGCTCGGCGTCGTAGACCGCGGAATGGGCTTCGCGCGAGTCAAATGAATATCCAGCAGCCAGCACGGCTTTGCTCAAAACGGTCTGGCCGTAGGCAAGTCCGCTCAAGGTGGCGGTGTCAAAGCAGCTGAAAGGGTGGAACGGGTTGCGCTTGTGACCGACGCGTCGCACGGCGGCATTGAGAAAGCTCAGATCGAACGCTGCGTTGTGACCGACCAGGATCGCGCGCTGGCATTCGTTCTGTCTCACCGCCAGACGTATGGCATGAAAGATATGGTCTAACGCATTGCGTTCGTCCAGCGCGCCACGCAGCGGGTTGTCCGGATCGATACCGGTTATTTCCAGCGCACGCGGATCGATGTTCGCGCCGGGAAAAGCTTCGACATGGGTGGAAACGGCCGGATGTGGATAGAGGTTGCCCTCCTGGTCCATGCCAATGACGACGGCAGCGATTTCCAGCAACGCATCGCGTTCCGCATCGAACCCTCCGGTCTCCACATCCACGATAACCGGCAGAAAGCCGCGGAAACGGTCGGCCAGTCGGGCCGCCATGCTGTTGTTGAGTTGCTCCATGACGCAAGCATATCAGTCGGCCCACGTTTTCCGCGGCGTGCATGACGGACCGTATGGTTTTGTCTTTGTTCTGTCACATAACATCCATCTAACGGTAAAGCTGCCGCCCGATCATGCCCGCAACCCGCAGGCCTCTCCAGGGGAAATCTAGAGATGCCATTGCGGTTCCATTGATTAGCGGAGACAACAACATGCGTTCCAAGATGCTCACGGTGGCGATCGCTGCCGGTTTGGGCTTGACCAGCATTACGACTGTGTCAGCTCAGACATCGACCAAAAAAGTGACCGTCAGCGCGGCCGAGTTGGCCGACATGAAGGCAGAGATCGCAGCACTGGAGCAGAAGGTTCAGGACCTGGAATCGCAGTCCGCCGCACAGACGCAAGCGCAGCAGGAAACCGCGCAGAGCGTGCAGGCCACGCAGGCGCAGGTGCAAGCCACGCAGGCACAGGTGGCGCAGGCTCAGCAGGTCGCAGCGACCAAGCTCGGTGACACCTTGGGCGGCACTGGCGGCGTGAAGTGGACCTTCGGCGGCTTCCTGGCGGCCGAATCGGTGTATCGCTCGCGCGACACCGCGGATGACGTGAACAGCAAGTTCGCCAACATCCCGTTCGCGGGCGGCACGAGCACCGCGCCGATCAACACCGGCAGCGGCGCGACCACGACCTACCCGGTTACGAATGCTCGTAACGACCAGTTCCTTTACAGCTCGCGTCAGAGCCGTCTGTCGATCAAGGCAGAAGGCGACATCAACGACTCCACCCATGTGACCGGCTACTACGAGACGGACTTCCTCGGTGGCGCCCAGACGGCGAACATGAACGAGAGCAACTCGTACAATCTGCGCGTCCGTCAGTTGTGGAGCAGCGTGGATTGGAACGACTACGGCCTGCATTTGTTGGCTGGTCAGGCATGGTCGCTGCTGACTCTCGACAGCGTGGGTATCACCCCGCTCAAGGAAGTGCTGCCGCCCACGATCGACGCACAGTACAACGCCGGCTTCACGTGGGCTCGCCAGACCCAGATTCGCTTCGTGAAGGACTGGGACAAGATGTGGTGGTTGGGCGTGTCGGTGGAAAATCCGCAGACCGCTGGTATCGGCTCCACGGCAGGTACGGGCACCAAGAACTATGCAACGACGACGGCCACGGTGCAGGCCGGCAATACCTACGACACGCTCAACACTGTGTCGATCAACCAGATCCCGGACATCCTTGTGAAGTTCGCGGCTGATCCGGGTTGGGGTCACTACGAAGTGTTTGGTATCTCGCGTCAGTTCACCACGCGCGTGACGCCGCTGACTGCTAATGGCGGTCCCGAGGCCACCACCAACCAGACCGCGCATGGCGACGGCTTTGGTTTCGGTATGGTGCTGCCGCTGGTTCCGAAGGTGTTGGACTTCCAGCTTTCGGGCATGAGCGGCAAGGGTATCGGCCGTTACGGTTCGGCTCAGCTGAACGACATCACCTACACCACGAACGGCGCTCCGCATCCGCTGAAGGAAAGCATGGCGCTCGGCACGCTGACCTGGCATGCCACGGACTCCCTGGACGTGTACGCCATGGGCGGCCGCGAGCAGGAAGACAGCTACTTGACCTCCGGCGTGAACGGCAAGCCGCTTGGTTATGGCGCTGCGGTCCTGGGCTACAACAACAGCGATTGCTTGATCTACGGTGCCCCCGCCGATTGCACGGGCCAGACCCGCAGCGTCAAGGAACAGTCGATCGGTTTCTGGTGGAAGTTCTACCAGGGCAAGTTCGGTCGCGTGCAGTTCGGTACGCAGTTCTCGCATGCTTCGCGTCAGCTGTTCACCGATGTTCACAGCAACGCTCCGACCGCTGCGGACAACATGTTCTTCACCAGCTTCCGTTACTACCCGTTCTAATCGGTGGCAAACGGATAACTGGACGAGTTATCGGAAGGGAGTTCGACCTAAGGATGGAAAAACGGCGGGCTTATGCCCGCCGTTTGTTTTTTTGAATGTAGGTAAATGGTTAGCCTGGCGTCTTGTCGCGATAACGACATAGATCGCGGATCACACAACCCGGGCAATCCGGCTTGCGTGCCTTGCACACGTAGCGGCCATGCAAGATCAGCCAGTGATGCGCGTCCTGCTTGAACTCGGGCGGCACGACTTTTTCCAGTTTGTCCTCGACAGCGCGTACATCTTTACCAGGCGCCAAGCCGGTACGGTTGGCGACGCGGAAGATATGCGTATCGACAGCGATGGTGGCGTGCCCGAAGGCCGTGTTGAGCACAACGTTGGCCGTCTTGCGGCCCACGCCTGGCAGCGCTTCGAGTGCTTCGCGATTGTCCGGCACGTCGCTGTCGTATTGCTCGACCAGGATGCGGCACAGGGCAATGACGTTCTTGGCCTTCGCATTGAACAAGCCGATCGTGCTGATGAACCGTTTCAGCTTTTCCTCACCCAGGTCGAGAATAGCCTGTGGCGTATTGGCAACTGGATAAAGTTTTCGTGTCGCCTTGTTAACTCCGACGTCGGTGGCTTGCGCAGAAAGCACGACGGCAACGAGCAATTCGAATGGCGTGGTGTAAAGCAATTCGGTAGTGGGGTGTGGATTGAGTTCGCGCAGTCGCGTAAACAGTTCGATCACATCCGCTCGTTTCACGCTTTCGGCTCCTGCTTCTTGGCTTTTGCACGTGCGAGCGCATCCAGCACGCTTTGGCTGGCGCCCGTCACATGGACTTGCGCTTTGCGCGACGCCAATTCGGCTTCACGCTGTGCGTGCTGTTTTGCGAGACGGGCTTCGCGACGTTCGAAGTGTGTGCGTGCGGCGTCCGCGTAGGCGGGATCGTGCGCCTGCGCCGCCGGCATGGGTTCCAGCACAATGCAATCGACCGGGCAGGCAGGCACGCAACGTTCGCAGCCCGTGCAGTCGTCCGCGATCACCGTATGCATCAGCTTATTGGCGCCGACGATTGCATCCACTGGGCAAACCTGGATGCATTTGGTGCAGCCGATGCAATCCGCTTCGATGATGCGTGCAAGCGTCCGCGGTTTTTCGACGCCGTTTTCCGGATTCAATGGGATAGCTGCACGGCCGAGCAATGCAGCCAGTTTCGCGATGCCTGCACTGCCACCCGGCGGACATTGGTTGATGTCCGCCTCGCCATTGACGATCGCCTCCGCGTAAGGACGGCAGCCGTGGTAACCGCATTGTTCGCATTGCGTTTGAGGCAGCAGCGCGTCGATACGGTCGGCGAGTACGTTCATAGGCGGCGGGTCAGCGCACCGTCGCGCCCGGCTTTGCACCCTGGTCTGCATCAAGCAGGAACAGATCGCTGCCGCCGTCGCCGGCGGAAAGGATCATCCCTTCGGAGAGACCGAAACGCATCTTGCGCGGAGCAAGGTTGGCAATGAACACCACATTGCGGCCGATCAGCTTTTCTGGCTCGCCATAAGCGGCGCGAATGCCGGAGAAAATCTGTCGCGTGCCGAGCGGGCCGGCGTCCAGTTCGAAGCGCAGCAATTTGTCCGAGCCGTCCACAAATTCGCAGGCGAGTACTTTGCCCACGCGCAGGTCGAGCTTGGCAAAATCATCGATGCCAATGATGGCGGCATCTTGCGGAGCATTCGTTGTGGTCGCGTTGTCGGTCATTTTCTTGCTGTCTTTTTTGGCAGGTTTACTTGCAGGGGCGGTAGGCTCGGGTGAGGCGCCCAGCGATTCTTTTGAAGCTTCGACCATGGCTTCGATGCGCTTGGGATCGATGCGCGAGAGAAGCGGTTCGAAGGCATGAATGGTGTGGTTATGCAGCGTGGCGCAGGCCGAGTCGAAATCGGCGATCGGCGCAGCGAGAAATTGCTCGGCGGCTTGCACCGTGGCGGGCAGCACCGGCTTCAACAGACCACCAAGCAAGCGGAACGCTGCCAGCGAGAACGAACAAACCTGATGGAGTTCTTCGCGCTGCGCTTCATTCTTCGCCATCACCCACGGCGCCTTGGCGGCGATATGTCCATTGACGAGATCGGCGATCAGCACGAACCGGCGCATGGCTTCGGCGAATTCGCCGCTCTCGTAGAGCGCCGGCACGCTCTCGTAATGCGAGATCAGCACGCGCCATAGTTCGTTTTGTTCTTCCGAGAATTGCGCGGCGAGGCGACCATCGAAGAACTTGTGTACAAAACCTGCGGTACGGCTGGCGATGTTCACCCACTTGCCGATCAGATGTGAATTGACGCGTTCTTCAAACGCCTTCAAGTCGAGATCTACATCGACAGGTGCGTCGTTGAGCATGGTGGCGAAGTAGTAGCGCAAGAACTCCGGATGCAGCCCGGAATCCAGATAAGTACGCGCCTGAATAAAGGTGCCGCGCGATTTGGACATCTTCGCGCCATTCACCGTGAGATAGCCGTTGACGTGTAGCGCGGTCGGCGTGCGGAACTTCGCGCCATGCAGCATGGCTGGCCAGAACAGGCCGTGGAAATTGATGATGTCCTTGCCGATGAAGTGGTGCATTTCCGCGCCGCTGTCCGCGGCGAGGAAATCGTCGAATTGAAGGCCGGTCCGGTCGCACAGCGCCTTGAAGCTGGCGAGGTAGCCGACGGGTGCATCCAGCCAGACATAAAAGAATTTGCCGGGGGCATCGGGAATCGGGAAGCCGAAATACGGCGCGTCGCGCGAGATATCCCAATCTTTCAAACCGCCGTCCAGCCACTCCATCAGCTTGGCTACGACACCCGCATTCGCCACGGGTGCGCCATGGGTCAACTTGCCGGCAAACCAGTCGCGCAGCAACGTCTCGAACTTGCCCAGCTCGAAAAAGTAGTGCTCCGAATCCCGCAGTATCGGCGTGGCCCCGGACATCACCGAATAGGGATTGATCAGGTCGGTTGGCGCATAGGTGGCGCCGCAGTTTTCGCAGTTGTCGCCGTACTGATCCGGCGTGCCACAATTGGGGCAGACGCCCTTGATGTATCGGTCGGGCAGAAACATCTGCTTTTCGGGGTCGAAAAGCTGCTGGATGCTGCGCCGTGCGATGTATCCGCTGTCGCGCAGTCGCGTATAAATCAGCGACGCAAGCTCGCGGTTCTCGTTCGAGTGCGTGGTGTAGTAATTGTCGTAGCTGAAATTGAACGAAGCGAAATCCGCCTCGTGACTGGCGCGCATGGCGTCGATGAAGGCCTCGGGCGAAACGCCCGCCTTCTCGGCGGCCAGCATGATCGGCGTGCCGTGCGCATCGTCTGCCGCGACGAAATACACCTCGTTGCCCATCATCCGCTGCGCGCGGACCCAGATATCGGACTGGATGTAGCCCAACATGTGGCCTAGGTGAAGCGGGCCATTTGCGTAGGGCAGGGCATGGGTGACGAGTAGGCGTCGGGACATGGTTTCGGCGTTAGTTGGATAGCCTCTGATTATGACACGTCCAGCAATACCCCCTTACTGGACGTTGCCCCTTCGCAGCCATCGCCAAAGCGCCAGAGAAAGCAGGCTGGCAGGCAGCCAGACCCAGAGAAGCTCCGATTCGAGGACCGACCAGCTGCAGGCACTGAAGAAGCGGACACCTATCGGCGACACGTGGATCGGCCGCCAAGGAAAGAAATAGCGTTGCCCACTTAGGGGCCATGCCAGCGCCACGCCCAGGCCACCGTCCGTAAGCATGTCGAGCAGTGGATGCGTGAGCGCGGCCAGTCCCACGAAAACGAATGCATGTGCCGCGGGTGTATGCAGACGGCGATGTAATCCCGCCGCTGCCAAAGCCACTAAGAGCACGAAAGCAACCGAATGCACGGCACCGCGATGTCCGAATGGATCGGCATAGACGATACCGAATCGGAAACTCAGCACATCCATGTCAGGCAGTATCGCCGCCATGGCCCCGGCGAATAAAAGTCTATGGCTTACGCGTTGTTTTCCAACGGCGCTTCCCACTAGGAGAGGGACTGCAGCGTGCGTGAAAAGCGTGGGCATGGCGACTCCGATCCGTGGAGTCGCAGCATGTCGCCATCGATGCTGTCATGTGGGGCGCATCGATGGCGATCCCATGGCCGTTGCCGGTCAGGGGCTGGTGATGGTCAGCGTGACCGGGCCGGCAAGCGTGGTGTAGCCGTTGTCATAGCAGTACCAGACGCTGTACGTGCCAGGCGCGAGGCTTGATGTGTCGAACGTGACCGTGCCGCTGCCATTGGGCGCCGCCTGCCACGTGGTAGACGAACCGTTACCGGGGCTGTTGCCGGCGGCATAGATGCCGATCCAGTTCGTGCTATTGAGCTTGTTGGCGGGCGTGGCGTAGTCGAAATGCACATACGTGCCGGCGCTCACGCTGGGCATTGTGTTGGCGAGCGAGGGCGTGGTGATGGCCGGTGTGGCGACGAATGCGTCGTTGATCGGCTGCGCGTACTGATCGTTGTGAGTAAGTGGGGCGATGCCCAGCGCGTGCTCGACCGTGCTGCCCGAACTGTAGTGGTTGTAGCTGGCGTTGCTGATGTAGCCGGCTTGGACCGTTCCGGGCGAACCAAACAAAATGGTGGCGAGGTGGTTGCCGGTTTCTGAAGCCGATTCATCCCAGGTAAGGATCAGCAACGAGTGTTGTTGCGTCCATGCCGGCGAATTGAAGATCGGTTGCAACGTTTGCTGCAGCCATCCGTTCTGCGTCTGCAGGCTCTTGGCCGAGCCATTGCCAGACGCTTCGCCGTCGTAATAGTCATCTGCGGCGATCCATGCGAAGTTCGGCGTGGTCGCGGCCGATTGCAGATCGGTCGTCAACTGGGTGGTATCGAACAAGTGCGCAGCGCAGCGGGTGGCATTGGACGCCACGTCGGTGAAGTTGATAAAAGGCGCGTCGTCTGGTTCGTAATAGCTGTCGTTGTTGTTGCTGGTGTTGCAGGGCGTGCCCATGCCTTGCTCGTAGGCTTTCCAGGTTTTACCGGCAGCTTCGAGTTCGTCGCCAATGTTCTGCGCCGTCACCTTGATATTGGGATAGTAGATAGCGCCTTGCACGAAGGTGTTGCCGCCAGCGATAGCGAGATAATTTTCGTCGCTGGGGTGATAGACCCCGCTGTAGTTGTCCAGCAACGTACCCTGGTTGGCGAGGCTGTTGATGAAAGGCGCATCGGTGGAATCGCCGATCACTTGGCTGAAATCGGTGTTTTCCATCATGACGACGAAGACATGATCGAAAGCAGGTACGCTCGATGCCGGCGCATGCAAGGTCGATGCGGTGACGGGCGTGGACAGGGTCAACGAAAGATTGTCGGCGTAGCCGATGTTGTAGGAGCCGCTCGTATCGGTGAACTGCAGCAACACCGCAATCGTGCGCGTGCCGGCTGGGACATTGCCGGTGGCGGACTTGGCAACGAATCCACTTTCATCGCTGCGTGCGGATGCGTTGACGCCGGCCAACTGCGCGGGCGTGCCCAGTGGTTTGCCGTTGACATCGAGGAAGGTCGCCGTCACTACGGCCTGGCCGTTATAAACGGTGTACCCACCGAGCCAGGCCGAAAGGTTGTATGTGACATTGCCGCCGTCGATGGCGGTGGCCGCAGTCGACACATTCACGTTCTGCCGTAGCGCGGAATCGCCGTATGGACCATCAGCGATAAATGCGCTGCCGCCGGAGCCTGCGCTCGGTGTACTGAAGCTGCCGATCGAATAGCACACGATCGACGGACTGCCTTGCGTCACCGTCCAGCCTGGCACGGTATTTACCGCCGACCAATCGGTTGTGCACGTACCCGATTCGCCATCGCCATCAACCAACAGATTGCCGCTGTTTGCGGCAACGGCCGATGTGGCAAACAAGCCGCTTAGACAGGCCGCTGCAAGTGTTCCAAGCAGGATCGATCCACGCTTACCCCACATACGCAAACTCCTTCTGCCTTTGGCAGTACGTGATTGGAGTGCGGAACAATGGATGGATGTGATTGCTGCCGCGCGACGGCTGCATGACAGCGCGTGCGAAGCGCACCGTAGTGCGACGCGCTGCAAATGATGAGTGAGGATTGCTGCGTGAGGAGTATGTGAAACGCGCTAAAGATAAGCGCTGATGCAATGGCGAGGAAGATCGTCCGCAAGCATGGCCTGCGGACGATTCTGTGCGATTACTGCACGCGTTCCCAGATCTGACTGCGACCGAGCAATGCGAAGCCGACGTAGCCATGCACATCGAGCTTCTGGCCCCCATCGGACAAGGTCAATTTGACTTTGTAGACGGTGCCGCTCTTCGGGTCGAGGATCTTGCCGCCATCCCACACGTCACCATCCTTGCTCACACCCCACATGATGGTCATGCCCTGGATCGGCTGGTCCTTGCGGTCGCCGTCGCATTTCTTACATACAGGATTCGGACCGTCGTCAGAGATCAGTATTTGCTGCACCTTGCCTTGCAGCTGGCCGTTGTCTTCCGTGATCTGGATGATGGACTTGGGCTTGCCGGTGACGTCGTCGATCTGCCGCCAGGTACCCACCGGCGTGTCGTTGGCGGCCCACACGGCGGCCGAGCTCAGCAACAGGCAGGCGGCGATGGCGAATTGCGACAGGCGTTTCATCGTGGAACTCTCCCTACGTTGGCGTATGGAGAGCCTGCCGACCCGCCCAAGATGGGTCAAGCTGCAATGCGCAAACACGTTCGTTTCACCGGCTGCCAACGCTTGGTCCACATGTTGGATCGGGGCATCCGTGCGCGTACTGGCATAATTGCCGTTCTCGACAGCGACCCCATTGCCATGACGCAAGCGAATGAAGCCCTGGTCCGCCGTATTCTCGGCGACCTTATCGATCCCAACACAGGCGCCCCTTTGGCCGACGCGGTACGTGCCATTGGCGTGGACGGTGCCAGGGTGTCAGTGGATATCCAGCTCGGCTATCCCGCTGCGGGCGCGGGCGAGGCACTGGGCGCTCGGGCAAAGCAGGCACTCGAAGCTGACCCAGCGATCGATTCGGCCGCCATCTCCATCGCCAGCCGCATCCACGCGCATAAGGTGCAGGGCACGTTGGCGCCGTTGGGCAACGTGAAGAACATCATTGCGGTGGCGTCGGGCAAAGGCGGCGTCGGTAAGTCCACGGTCTCGGCCAATCTGGCGCTGGCACTGGTGGCGGAAGGCGCGAAGGTCGGCATTCTCGATGCGGATATTTATGGCCCAAGCCAGCCACGCATGCTTGGCATTCAAGGCAAGCCCGAATCCCCGGACGGCAAAAGCATCACCCCGATGACCGCGCACGGCCTGCAAGCCATGTCGATCGGTTTCCTGGTGGATGAGGAAACCCCGATGATCTGGCGTGGCCCGATGGTGACCCAGGCCATGATGCAGCTGCTCAACGACACGCGCTGGGACATGCTCGATTACCTCATCATCGACCTGCCGCCAGGCACCGGCGATATCCAACTGACGTTGTCGCAAAAGGTGCCGGTGGCCGGCGCGATCATCGTCACCACGCCGCAGGACATCGCGTTGCTGGATGCGCGCAAGGCATTGAAGATGTTCGAGAAGGTCGAGGTGCCGGTACTCGGCATCGTCGAGAACATGGCGACACACGTGTGCACGCAGTGCGGCCACGAGGAGCATATCTTCGGCGCCGGCGGTGGCGAGCGCATGGCCACGCAATACGGAGTGCCCTATCTCGGCTCGCTGCCGCTGGATATTCGCATTCGCGAGCAGGCTGACGGCGGCACCCCCACGGTGGCGGCAATGCCGGATTCGGATCTGGCCGCACGTTACCGCGACATTGCCCGCCATACTGCCGGCCGGCTGTCGCGCCAGCCGCGCAACAAGTCGCTTGGACTAGGCAAAATCCTTGTTCAGGGCACGCCTGGAGCGTGAGTTCTGCCTCCACGGGGGAGCCAAGCCGCGCACCTCGGCGTCGCAGATACTTGCGAGTTAATGCCGTCTGGAACTGGAACGATGCCGGCTTGTCTCGTAACGAGGCCGGGCGGGGCATGCCCCGGCTGGCACAGGGACCGGCAGACCATGTATTTTTGTCGCTTTGCGCCCGGCTCCAGCCGGCGCGTATGGCTTGAAGCACCGGAGTTCGCGTGAGCATCAAATCCGATAAGTGGATCCGCCGCATGGCGGAGCAGCACGGCATGATCGAACCGTTCGAGGCCGGCCAGGTCAAGCTGCGCGACGGCAACAAACTGATTTCCTACGGCACGTCCAGCTACGGCTACGATGTGCGTTGTGCGCGCGAGTTCAAGATCTTCACGAACATCAACTCCACGATCGTCGATCCGAAAGCCTTCGATCCCACCAGTTTCGTGGATGTGCAGGCGGACGTATGCATCATTCCACCCAACTCCTTCGCCTTGGCGCGCACGGTGGAGTACTTCCGCATTCCGCGTCAGGTGCTCACTGTGTGCCTGGGTAAAAGCACCTACGCGCGCTGCGGCATCATCGTGAACGTGACGCCGCTGGAACCGGAATGGGAAGGCCACGTGACGCTGGAGTTTTCCAATACCACGCCGCTGCCGGCCAAGATTTATGCCAATGAAGGCGTCGCGCAGATGCTGTTTTTCGAATCCGACGAGGAATGCGAAACCAGCTACAAGGATCGCGGCGGCAAATACCAAGGCCAGCAAGGCGTCACCTTGCCGCGGACCTGAACGGCGGCATTTCAACCTTCATCCACCTTTACGGGGCGGCGCTACACTTCGCCAGGCCTCACCGAATTTTTGCAGGAGATCCGCATGATCCGTTTTTCCACGTTGTCGACCCGCGGCGCCGCCGTGCTTCTGGCCGGCAGCCTGCTGGTACTTGGCGGTTGCCATCGTCATTCCTCCAAAGAAGACACGGTGAAAACCACCCAGGTACAAAACCAGTTCGACATGACGATCCAGGCGTACAAGAGTGGCCAGTTTCTGATCAACGGCGCGGTGGTTTCGGCGCTCGATGCAGGCAGCCATTTCGCTTATCTGAAAGACACAGGCAGGCTACCCAAGACGGTGTTGCTGGTACCTAGCGACGACTCCAAGATCCGCAAGCAGCATCTGGAGTACATGGCGCGCCTCGTGCTCGATTACGGCTTTGTCGCGTACTACGATGATGGCGGCAAGCTTGCACGCATCAATCCGATCGAAACCAAGGCTCGTACGCTCGAGGACTATCACGCACCGAGCAGTGCGCCCAGCAGCGACACCAGCAAGGACGCCAGCGGTAAAGCTTATGGTGGCGGTGATTCGTCCGGCGACTCGTCCGGTGGCGGCAACCCGATGGGTCACTGATACGTCCATACCGTTGCGTTATAAAAAAGCGCCAGCACTTGTGCTGGCGCTTTTATTTGGTCGAAACAAAAATTGGCCTTTCGCAGATCACTTCGGTGTTGCGTCGAATGCACGCCGCACAAGCACGAGCTGCAATTGCAGCTTGTTACTCGCATAAGGCTCGGCGCGACCGTGGCCCCACACTGGGCCGGGCCACGCCGCATCGCCTTCCCGTCGTGCGACCACATGAATATGCAGCTGACGCACGATGTTGCCGAGTGCGCCGATGTTGAGCTTGTCACATGGCGCGACTTGGCGCAGCGCTGCCGCAGCGCGATTGACTTCATGCCACAAGCGTTGCTGCGCGTGTTCGCCTAGATCGGAGATTTCGACCAAGCCCGTCTCGCGCGGCACCACAATGAGCCATGGAAA
>CAJCJD010000019.1 GCA_903970555.1 Vulcanimicrobiota bacterium | reverse complement strand
GGATCAGGGCTAAATGTCGCGGTGCAGGCGCCTGGCTCAGGCGGCCCGCTACAATTACTGGCCCACGCCGTGCGGGTGGATCCAGCCCATCTTGATGCCCACGATCACCATGGCGATCAGCAGCAGGGAGAAGCCGATCCGTCGCGTCAACGCCCACACCGTGCGTTTGCTGCCGTCCTTGTCGGTCATCATGAAATACAGGGCCTGGCCGAGGTTGAACACCACCACCAGGAACATGATCACCAACGCGATTTTGTAGATGGTTTCCACGTGACATACCTAGATAGGCTCGACATCGCCAGTATAGCCACCCACCGTTGGGCCGCCGCGTGAGCTGGATGCGTCGTCCATCCTGGTGGTCGGTGCTGCTGACGGTCGTCGGTGCCCTTGTTTTCGTGCGTCTTGGCATGTGGCAGCTGCATCGCGCCGATTACAAAGACGAACTTCTGCGACGGTATGCCGCAGCGGCCAGTGCGCCTGTTCAGACGTTCGATGCCGTGGCTTTGCAGCCGCCACAAGATGCCTATCCGCGTGTGCGCGTGCAGGGCCATTATCTGGTCAATCGCTTCTACATGCTCGACAACCCCAAGCACGATGATCTTGGCGGTGTGGAGGTGTACGCGCCGTTCCAGTCGAGTGATCCGGGCAGGCTGCTGCTAGTCGATTTGGGTTTTCTGCCCGGCAATGGCACCGACAAACCGCCGCAATTGCCGCCGCTGCCCACCGACCAGCAAACCTTGCAGGGTCTGTACGAACCGCCGCCTGGCACCGGTTTTGAGATGGGCGGCAACGCGTTGGCGCAGCAGACGCAGTGGCCGAAGACGTCGATCTATCTGGATATGAATCAGGTGGCGGCCGATCTTCACGCTACGCTTTATCCTCGCGTGCTGGCGCTGGATGCCGATCCGGCTGCCATCTACGTGCGCGTGCACACGCTTGATCTTTCATCGATGCCGCCCGCGCGGCATCGCGCTTATGCTTTCCAGTGGTTCACCTTCGCTCTCGCAGCGGTGGTGATGTTTCTGGTCCTGCACCGGACGAAACGTCGTCCGAACAAGAACAAATCATGACTCAACCGACCGACCGCGCGCTTCGCGCAAGCCGCCTGAAATTCCTGCTGGTGGTATTTATTTTTGCCGCCCCGATTATCGCAGCGGCGTTGCTCAATCTCAGTGGTTGGCAACCCACGGGCAAAGGCTATGGTGAGCCGATCATGCCGCAGCGCAACTTCGAACAGCGGCATGTGAAAGTGCAGCTGGCGAACGGCCAAGCGTGGCTTTGGCGCGACAGCTCGCCACGTCTCACGCTGATCGCGCTGGCCGGCCCGAATTGCGCGGCGCGTTGCGTGGATGTGTTGACCAAGATGGCCGCCGCTCGCATCACGCTCAACAACAACCTATCGCGACTGCGTTTGCTTTATGTGGGGCAGCCACCAGCGGATGCGGCGACCAACGGCATGGAGAACTTCTGGCAGATCGGTACGGATGTCGACGGGGTGCTAGCGGCTTATCGCCCGACTGATCCCGATACCGTCAGCGCGCTGCTGGTGGAATCCGACGGTACCGCGCTGACGCTGTATCCTGCCGGCTTCGATCCGAGCGGTCTGCGCAAGGATCTGCAGAAGGTTATTCACTGATGTCGTTGCGCCTCCGGAAATTCCTGCGTTATCTCGCTGTGCTGGCGGCAGTGTTTGCGTTCGGCCTGGTGATGTTCGGCGCCTTTGTTCGCCTTTCCAACGCTGGCCTGTCCTGTCCCGACTGGCCGACCTGCTATGGCAAGGCGACCTGGCCGGAACATGCGCAAGCCGTGGCCCAGGCCAATGCGGCATTCCCGGACCGGCCGTACGAGGCGGACAAGGCGTGGCGCGAGCAAGTGCATCGCATGCTGGCTGGCACGCTGGGCGTGCTGGTGCTGGTCCTTGCACTGCTGGCCGCGCGACGCGATCGCATCACGGTGCTGGGTATCATCCTCAGTGCGATATTCGCAACGGTGGGCGTCACGCTGTATCTGCATGGTGAGCGTGATTGGTCATCAGGGCTGGCGTTGCTGGCGATTCTGCTGCCGACATCCGGCGCGTTGTGGCTGCGCGAACACGCTGCGCTCAAGATGAGCGTGCTTGCGCTGGCGGCGATCATTTTCCAGGCCATGCTCGGCATGTGGACGGTTACGCTGCTGCTCAAACCGATTGTGGTGATGGGCCATCTGCTTGGTGGCATGACGACGTTCGGGCTGCTTGCCTACGCGGCATTGCGATACAACCGTGTCGGTGCGGCGGATAATCGGTTTGCGCCTCTGCGCAAGGCGGTCGTCATCGGCATTGTGTTGCTTGCTTGTCAGATCGCGCTGGGCGGCTGGACGTCGGCCAACTATGCCGCGCTTGCTTGCGGTACCGATTTTCCGACCTGTCTGGGGCAATGGGCACCGCCCACCGATTTTCATCAAGGCTTCGTGTTGTGGCGCGAAATCGGCGTGAACTATGAAGGTGGCGTTCTGGATATGGCCGCGCGTAGCTCCATCCAGATTGCGCATCGTATCGGCGCGCTGGTGGTGTTCTGTTACCTCGGTTGGCTTTCGTATCGACTGGCGCGAGAAGGGTTCCGTTTCGGCGGCGTGGCACTCGGTGTGGTGTTAGTGATCCAAGTGTTGCTGGGTATCAGCAACGTGCATTTCGGTCTGCCGTTGCCAGTGGCTACGTTGCATAACGGTGGCGCAGCGTTGTTGTTGTTTACGCTGCTGGCGATTTTTTCGCGTCTGCAACCGTGGCGTTCCGACGTGGCATCGCTAGCATGAGTCTCGTCCGCGAATATCTGCAGCTGACCAAGCCGCGCGTCGTTGCGCTGCTGGTGTTCTGCGCGGTGATCGGCATGTTCCTCGCGGTACCAGGCATTCCACCGTGGCGTGCGTTGGTATTTGGCACGCTCGGTATCTGGATGGCGTCGGGTTCGGCGGCGGCGTTCAATCATCTTATCGATGAGCGCATCGACAAACTGATGGCGCGCACCGCGCGTCGTCCGCTCGCTACCGGCAAACTGAAAGCGCGACAGGTGCTGATCTTCGCGATCGTGCTGGGCATTGTTTCGATGCTGGTGCTGGCGCTGCTGGTCAACGGGCTAACTGCGGTGCTGACGTTTGGCGGTTTGATTGGCTACGCGCTCGTTTACACCGCGTACCTGAAGCGTGCCACGCCGCAGAACATCGTGATCGGCGGCCTCGCTGGCGCGATTCCGCCCGTTTTGGGCTGGACTGCGGTAACGGGCGCGCTGCATCCGTTCGCCTTGCAGATGTGCCTGATCATCTTCGTATGGACACCCCCGCATTTCTGGGCGCTGGCCATTTTCCGCCGCGAAGACTATGCCCGCGCGGAAATACCCATGCTGCCGGTCACCCATGGCGTTGCATATACGCGCTGGCAGATCCTGCTCTACACCATCCTGCTGGTGTTGGTGAGCCTGCTGCCTTCCGTTACGGGATACAGCGGCCTGATCTACTTCGGTGGCGCGGCCGTGCTCGGTGCCGGTTTTCTTTATTACGCCATCCGCCTGATGAACCCACCGGACGAATTTTTCGCCATGCGGGTGTTCAAGTATTCCATCGTCTACCTGATGGCGCTGTTCGCGTTTTCGCTGGCCGATCACTGGCTGGGAGCGCCGATGCTGCAGCATGGTCTCGCCCTGCAATCGGTCGGTTAGAGAAGGTTTATGACCGAGGGTTGACACTCCCGCACCGCAGCACGACAATGCACGCGCCCGCCGGCGCGCTATCGGCCGACCGGGCCCCTGTCCGAACTAACCAAGGCATATGGACGTTTACCCTAGTCGCAACGTCGACATCCGCTCGCATCGGGTGCCGGCATTGCATAACAAGCTGATCGTTCGCGGCAACCGCCAGCGGTTGGCCGGCGCTTTCCTAGACTAGGGAAGTCCGGCCCACTCCTAACGGTGCCGTGAGCACCGTATTTAAGGAGATGGGCCCATGAAGCTCCTTCGCGATTTCCTTCGCCTTCGCACTGCGGGTCGGTTTCCGCTGACCGGCCGCCGTCATGTTGTGCGCGTTCCCCATACCGTCACGGTTCCCCAACCGCTGAACAAGCCTGCCGATCGTGCTGCGATCGACATGCATTGGCAGATGGAAGCCGGTCAGGGCCGCCCCCTGTCCCATTGGCACGAACATTCGTCCGCTGAATCGCCGCGCACGTCTCGTCATCTTCATCTGGTATCAAGCCACTGATGCGCCATTCCCGGCTCCGTAAGGGTTGGCCTCCACCAGCACCGGTTTGCCGGTCTGGGGAGCGTCGCCCTGGACGCGGATTGCCGTAGAGGAGGCAGCAGCTCCTGTCGCTCGCCTCCCGCATCGCAAGCAACTTGATTCCACGGAAGCGAGACATGATGAACCG
>CAJCJD010000018.1 GCA_903970555.1 Vulcanimicrobiota bacterium | reverse complement strand
CCGCGCCATGCCACGACCACCGGTTTGCCGCGCAACGCAGGATCGTCGCGCTGTTCCACGGATGCGTAGAACGCATCCATGTCAACGTGAAGAATCTTGCGTGGCGGCAGGTTGGGCACTAAAGCACAGGCAGATGGCGATAAGTGCGATTCTAGGGCTTGCCGCTGCACTTCGCAGAAGCCGCCCGGTTGTTGCGCTCATTCTGCAGTCGATGAAGCCGGTCAGCTATGTGTTGCGCAAAACGCTCGGCAGCATCGGGGCGTATCGTCAGATGCAGCAGCGGTTCGATAAATTCCAGCTCCATGACGCGGAATTGGCCCTCCATCATCACACCGTCGACGCGCACGTAGGCCTGTTCTGCGTGACCGAGTCCCGCAACGGCAGCCAATGCCTTGTCGGCAGCGTCCACAATGGCCACGTCAGGAACGATCTGCGTGGCGGTGCCTCCGTGTTCTGTCTGTACGCGGTAATCGCCAGCGGCAGGATATTTGATGACAGCGTGGCTATACGTCCCGGCGAAGTAGAGCAGGGACCACTCACCATGACTTGCAATCTCGGGCACAAATGGCTGCACGAGGTAATCGAGATGGGTGGGCAATCGTGCAAGCGTCTGTTGAAAATCCGCATTGCCGACCCTACCGCGCACGGTATGCCATGCGCCGCCGCTCACGGTCGGTTTGATCACCATCTCTTGCCCTGACATCGACTGCAATGCCTCCGACACCTTGCCGCCGTGCGCGACGCGCGTGGGAATAATCGGCACGCCTTGTTGCTCGAGATCGAGCAGATAACGCTTCTCGCTGTTCCAGCGAATCAGGCGTGTGTCGTTGATCGTCGGCACACCAAGTTGATCAAGCGTATCCAACCATGTAAGAAACGCCGCGTAATGCTGAAAATAATCCCATATGGTGCGGATCAGCACGGCGTCGAATGCCGCCCAATCCACGGCAGGATCGTTCCAGATACAGAACGTCGGCTGCACGCCGAGACGCTTCAGTACGTCAACAAAATAGACATCGTCCGGATAGACCGTCGGATACAGCGAACACGTGGCAATGGCAAGACGAGAGCCGGAAAGAGACACGGACATGGGTACACCTCCAGTAACTGGGGTGGGCGCCCTTGAACGTTTTGAGTAACCGGTGAACCGAGCGTAGCGGACTGGCGTCCGTCGCAGCACCCCTCGGTACCGACGCGCCAGCAAAGCTGTCATGGCGCGTGACCCATTCAGTATCCGAGCGCCGCCTCGAAGCTGTCAACGTGACTTTCGTCGGGTTGCGATGCCATGAGATGCGCTCGATCCACCAGGGATGACTGTACATAGGGCAGAGGTCATCGGAATTTTGGTACCGACTCGGGTTAATGTCGGCATCTATGACTGATGAAACTTCCAATTCCTATGTGCGGCGCCTTGGCGTTTGGGACGGCGCCGCTATCGTCGTCGGTGGTGTGATCGGCGGAGGCATTTTCCGCACGCCCGCGACGGTGGCCGAACGCACAGCCTCGGGGCTGCCACTGCTGGCGTTATGGGCGGTGGGCGGCTTGCTGACCCTCGCCGGCGTGTTGTGTTACGCCGAGCTCGGCGCGCGTCGGCCGCAAGCAGGCGGCATCTACATTTATTTGCGCGAGGCATTTGGCTCGCTGCCAGCGTTCCTGTTCGGCTGGACCATGGCGCTCATCAACTATCCCGGCAGCGTGGCCGCAGTGGCGACCACCTTTGCCGATTATTTTTGTCGCGCGGGCGGCTTGCCCGGTTGGTGGGTAAAGCCGGTAGCGGTGGGCGCGATTGCGTTTATCGTCGGGGTGAATCTTTTCGGCATTCGCGCTGGTGCGTGGATGCAGAACTTGTTCACCGTGCTCAAGCTGGCCGCGATCGCGATGCTGGTGGTGGTGGGTTTGGCGCTGGCACATGGCCATTTCGATCGCGTGCTTGCGGTGGACACCACACATGCAGTGCCAAACGGTGCCTGGATCGGCGCACTACTGCCGGTGTTGTTCGCCTATGGCGGCTTTCATTACCTCAACGATCTAGCCGGTGAAGTTCGCGAGCCGCAGCGCACACTGCCACGTGCGCTGGCGATGGGCATGATAGGTGTCGTGGTGTGTTACTTGCTGGTCAATATCGCTTATCTGACGGGGCTTGGGCATGCCGGTTTGGCGGCGAGTATTGCGCCGGCTGCGGATGTGATGAGCCACATCTTTGGTGCGCGCGGCGCAACGATCATGGCCATCGGCATTGCTTGCTCCACCTTCGGTTATTGCAGCATCGCCATTGCCGGTGGCGCGCGCGTACTGCAGACCATGGGCGCCGACGGCATGTTCTTCCGTGGGGTGGGCCGCATCGACTCGCGCTGGCATGCGCCGCAGATCGCGTTGGCGGTTCTAGGCGGATGGGCCATCGTGCTGACTTTGATGGGCACGTTCGGCCAGTTGCTGGATTACACCACGGTGGGCGAATGGCTCGGTCATGCCTTCGGCATTGCCACGTTGTTCTGGTATCGGCGCCGCTTTGCCGATCAGCCGTCGCCGTATCGCGTGCCTTTGTATCCGCTGTTGCCGTTCGTATTCGTCACTACCGTGTTGGGCGTCATCGTGGCTACCGCGATCGATAAGCCACACGATGCCGGCATGAGTCTGGTGATCATTGCGCTTGGCGTGCCGGTGTATGGCTTGTGGCGCTACTGGCAAGGACGACAGGCCGGTTGAATTGGCTGGCTCATCTCGGCAGGAAGCAGGCGGGTCTCAGCCCCTGACACAGCGCAGGGGCATCTTTCGGGTCAATCAGCCACACGGCAGTTGGGCGAGGCGGGCAAGTCATTGATTATCTGAAGGGAATCAAGATTTGTCAGCCTAATCATCTGCCGCTCTTTATTTTCACCAAAAAAGGTGAAAAGATGGACGCCATGACTCTTCACCTCACCAGCCGCCAGTCCAACATCCTCGCCTTTATCCGGGTGCGCCTGCAGCAGACCGGTGAGGCGCCCACCCTGGATGAAATCGGCAACGCCATGGGCCTACCCAACGTCAGCGCGGTGCTCAAGCACGTGCGCTCGCTGGAGGCAAAAGGGCGGCTGGTGATCGAACCCAATCGCGCACGTGGCATCCGCCTGGTGCAGGAATCCGATCCGCTCGCCGCCGACACCATGGAACTGCCGCTGATTGGTCGCATCGCGGCTGGCGAGCCGATCTTTTCCGAGTCGCGTGTGGAGCGCAGCATGCACGTGTCGCGTGATCTCTTTCGCCTGCGTCCGGATTACCTCGTGCGCGTCGTCGGCGATTCGATGCGCGACGAAGGCATTCTCGATGGCGACCTCGTCGCCGTGCATGCCACGCCTGTCGCGCGGCATGGGCAGGTGGTCGCCGCACGCGTGGAAGGCGAGCGCTTCACCATCAAGCGCCTGTACTGGAAGGGCGATGTGATTCGTCTGCTTCCCAACAGCGCGGGCTACGAGCCGATCGATCCCGATCCCACCGAAGACTTTGCCATCGAAGGCTTGTTTGCAGGTCTCGTGAGGGGCGCCTGATGGGCGCCGTCGTGGCCCTGTCGAATCTGCTCGACGCGCGGCAGGTGTGGCGCGGTCGTGCGGTGCCGATCATGGAAGGCGAGCAACCTACCGGTTGGCCGCAGCTCGACGCCGTGCTGCCCACACGCGGCTGGCCGGGCGCATCGCTGTCGGAAATCCTGATGCCGGCCGATGGCATCGGCGAATTGCGACTGGTGCTGCCGACCCTGGCGCGATTGACGCAAGGCTCTCGTCCGGTGGTGTTGATCGCGCCGCCGTACCTGCCATGCGCGATGGGGTGGCGCCAGCATGGCGTGAATCTGCAGCGACTGGATATCGTCGATGCGGAAGAGAAACAGGTGCTGTGGGCTGCCGAGCAATGCTTGCGTTCGGGCAGCTGCGCCGCCGTGCTGGCGTGGCCACATCAAGCGGATGACCGCAGTCTGCGTCGTCTGCAGGTGGCAGCCGATACCGGTCGCGCGCTGGCATTCGTGTTTCGTGATCGCAAGCATTTGGCGAATGCGTCGCCCGCCTCGTTGCGGCTTGAGCTTGCAGCGTCACCACACAACGCCATCTGGGTGCGCAAATGCCGTGGCGGCAATGCGCCCACGCAAGCGGTTCCCTTCGACTCCTCTCAACGTCTTTCCAGCGAGGGCTGGAATCCGGCGGCGATGCATGTGGTTCATCAGCATATGCCTCGCACACCGGATTCCGGCCCTTGCCGGAATCACGCTCGAAAGAAGCAGACCGCGTGAGGCCGGCTTATGTTGTGGGCCTGCCTGTTGCTGCCGCAGTTGGCGCTGGATGGCGTCCTTCGTCGACGGCCTGATAACACTCCCCTCGTATTGGTGGACGGCCCGCTCAATGCGCGCGTCGTCGTCGCCGTCAATGCCTCCGCACGCGAGGCGGGTCTGCGTATCGGTCAACGCCTGACGGCCGCACAGGCCTTGCTGGCACGCTTCGAAGCGATTCCCTACGACGCTTCCGATGTCCATCGCTGGCAGCAGTTTCTAGCCAGCGTGGCTTATCGCTATAGCTCGCAGGTTGCGTTACTACCGCATGCCATCGTGCTGGAAGTCAGCAAAAGCCAAAGCCTGTTCGGCTCGTGGCAGACGATGGAACGTCGCGTGCGCGAGGATTTCCAATCGCTGGGTTTTCGCTATCGTCTCGCTGCCGCGCCGACGCCGCACGGTGCGTATGTGTTGGCGGGTATGAGCGATGGACAAACGGCGTTGAGCCACGAAGGCCTCCGGCGCCTGCTCGATAGCGTGCCTTTGAGCAAGAGTCGCCTACATGCGCGGGCGGTCGATGCGCTTGCGCGCATGGGCATACGTCATCTCGGGTCATTGCTACGTATGCCGCGTGATGGCCTGCAGCGCCGTTTCGGTGCCGAATTGCTGCAGGCGATGGATCGCCTGACTGGCGATCTTCCAGCGAACCTCGATCTCTACATTCCGCCCGATACCGTGGATTGGACGATCGAGCTTTCGCACGAAGTGGAAAACATCGACGCGCTGGTTTTTCCTTTGAGGCGTATGACGGGCGATCTCGCAGCCTATCTTTCCGGTCGCGATGGCGGTGTGCAGCGATTCGTCCTGCGGCTGGAGCATCGCGACATACCGGCGACGGATGTATGGGTCGGCATGCTCACGCCCGAACGTAGCGCCGATGTCTTGTTCGATGCCGCACGCGGTCGACTTGAACAAGTGCAGTTGCCGGCACCGGTGCTGGCATTGCGATTGATCGCCGACGATCTACCAGGTTTCGTGCCAGCCGGCCGCGATCTGTTCGACGAACGTCCGGCCACGGCGTTGCCCTTCGAGCAACTGCGCGAACGTCTGCGCGCGCGGCTGGGCGATGGCGCGGTGTATCAGTGGGGCACCACGATCGATCCACGACCGGAACATTCGCAACGCGCGTCGACGCAGAGCGAAGGTCCGCTGGACCCACGCCCGCGTCCCACCTGGCTGCTGGATCGACCCATTCCTCTGCGCGGTGCGCTGCGCGTCATCGCCGGCCCCGAACGCCTGGAAACCGGTTGGTGGGACGGCGGCGATACGCGTCGCGATTACTACATCGTCGAAACGGAAATGGGACAGCGCGCCTGGGCGTTCTGCCCGCCGGACGAGCAATCCGGCTGGATGCTGCACGGATGGTTCGCATGACCGACTACGCCGAGCTGCATTGCCTCTCCGATTTCTCGTTTCAGCGCGGTGCTTCCAGTGCGCGCGAGTTATTCGAGCGCGCCACCGATTGCGGCTACAGCGCGTTGGCGATTACCGACGAATGCTCGTTTGCCGGTATCGTGCGTGCATTCGAGGCGTCTCGCGATACGAAGATGCCGTTGATTGTCGGCACCGAGATCCAGCTCGATGACGGCCCGAAGCTGGTGCTGCTGGTGGAGACCAAGCAAGGCTATATCTCGTTGTGCCGACTGATTACGCAAGGGCGACGCGCATCGACGAAGGGCAACTATCGCCTGTCCATGGCGAACCTGAGCGACGGCGCGGCCGGAACGCTGGTGCTATGGATTCCCGGGCGCGAACCGAATCGCGAGCACGGTGCGTGGGTAAAGCACACGTTCGGTGAGCGCGCTTGGCTAGCCGTAGAACTGCATCGCGATAACGACGATGCAGCGCGCCTATCCGAACTCAATGCACTGGGCGATGCATTGCACTTGCCACGTGTCGCAGCAGGCGACGTGCATATGCATGTACGCCGGCGCTTGCCGTTGCAACACACGATGACCGCCATCCGCCATCATTTAACGATAGCCGAAGCAGGCGCGGTGCTGTTTCGCAATGGCGAGCGCCACCTGCGCCGGCGTTCTGCGCTGGAAAAAATCTATCCTCAAGCTTTGCTGGACGAGAGCGTGCGTATCGCCATGCGCTGCACGTTCACGATGAAAGAATTGAAGTATGAGTATCCGGGCGAACTGGTGCCGGACGGATGCACGCCCATCCAATGGCTGCGTAGCTTGGTCGCCGAAGGTGCGGCATGGCGGTGGCCAAGGGGCATTCCCGATAAGCATGCAAGAACGATCGAGCACGAGCTACGCCTGATCGAGACGAAGCAATACGAAGCCTACTTTCTGACCGTGCACGACATCGTGCATTTTGCTCGCAGCAAGAAAATTCTCTGCCAGGGGCGCGGATCCGCCGCCAATTCGATCGTCTGCTATGTGCTGGGCGTGATGGATGCCGATCCGGATAAAGTGGAACTGCTGGTGGAGCGTTTCATTTCCGAAGAGCGCAACGAGCCGCCCGATATCGATATCGACTTCGAGCACGAGCGGCGCGAGGAAGTCATCCAATACATCTACAAAAAATATGGACGCGAGCGCGCCGCCATCGCAGCGACTGTCATCAGCTATCGCGGCAAAAGCGCGGTGCGCGATGTGGCCAAGGCGCTCGATCTTCCTGCCGATCAGATCGACAAGCTCAGCAGTATCCTGGCATGGTGGGATGGCGATGCGTCGCTGAATGGGCGCCTGCGCGAGCAAGGTTTTGACCCCGAGGCGCCGCTACTACGCAAGGTGCTTGCGTTGAGTGCTCAGTTGATCGGCATGCCGCGCCACCTGAGTCAACACGTAGGCGGTTTTGTCATTGCCGACGCACCGCTGCACGAACTGGTGCCGGTGGAAAACGCTGCCATGCCCGATCGCACGATCATCCAGTGGGACAAGGATGACCTGGACACCATGGGGCTTCTCAAGGTCGACTGCCTCGCCCTTGGGATGCTGACCTGTATCCGCAAATGCTTCGATCTCGTTCGCGAGCATCGAGGCAATGCGCTGACCATCGCAACGGTCGAACACAATGACAAACCCACCTACGCCATGATCCAGCGCGCCGACACCATCGGTGTGTTCCAGATCGAAAGTCGTGCGCAGATGTCGATGTTGCCGCGTTTGAAGCCCGCGGATTACTACGACTTGGTGATCCAAATCGCCATCGTAAGGCCGGGCCCGATTCAGGGCGGCATGGTGCATCCGTATCTGCGGCGGCGAAAGGGCGAGGAGCCCGTCGACTATCCGTCCGAGGCACTGAGGCCAGTACTCGAACGCACCAAGGGCGTGCCGCTATTTCAGGAGCAGGTGATGAAGCTGGCGATGGTGGCGGCCGGGTACACGCCCGGTCAGGCTGACCAGCTGCGTCGCTCTATGGCAGCGTGGAAACGTCATGGCGACATGGAAACGCATCACGAACGTATTACGCAAGGCATGCTGACCAATGGATACAGCGAAGCGTTTGCCAACCAGATCTTTGAGCAGATCAAGGGATTCGGCAGCTACGGTTTTCCGGAAAGCCACGCCGCCAGCTTTGCCAATCTGGCTTACGTCAGCAGCTGGCTGAAATGTCACGAACAGGCCGCGTTCGTTTGCGCGTTGCTCAATGCACAGCCGATGGGTTTCTATAACGCAAGTCAGCTCGTGCAAGATGCGCAGCGACATGGCGTGCGTGTACGGCCAATGGATGTGCGTTACAGCGACTGGGATTGCACGCTGGAGATCGATGCGCACAGTGAGGGCGGCCTGGCGCTTCGACTTGGCTTGCGTCAGCTGCGTGGCTGTAGCGAGGCGGTCGCGGAACGTATTTCCAAGGCGCGCAAAGCACAAGTTTTTCGCGATGTCGTTGATCTATGCGCACGTGCAGAGTTGGACGCGCGCCATCAGGATCTTCTGGCCGATGCGGGTGTGTTGCGCGGATTGGCCGGACATCGCCACCGCGCGCTGTGGCTGACCTCCGGCGTGGAGGCGCAGCTTCCCTTGTTTGGACGCGAAAGCCCACGTGAGCATGACATCGCCTTGCCGCTGCCTACACCGACGGAAAACCTGGTTGCCGATTACGCGCACAGCGGCCTCACGCTCGGCCCTCATCCGCTGAAGTTGCTGCGCAGCCGCTTGCATGCCGCGCGTTTCATCGATTCGCGCAGCCTGCAAAAACAGCCGCATGAGGCACAGGTGCGAACCGTGGGTCTCGTTACGCAACGACAACAGCCGCAGACCGCCAGCGGCGTCACTTTCATCACCATCGAAGACGAGTTCGGTTACATCAATGTAGTGGTGTGGAACCACGTAGCGCAGAGCCAGCACAGGCCTTACCTGGAGGCGCGCCTGCTGGCGATCGAAGGTCGATGGGAGGCGGTTGATGGCGTGAGCCATTTGATCGCGCGGCGTCTGCGGGATGTCAGCGGCATGCTGGGCGACCTGGACGCACGATCGCGGGATTTTCAGTGAGTCTTATGCAGGCACTACTTTTCGACGAGCAGGTACAGACGATTGCCGATGCATCGACTGGGCCGATCACCTATCAGCCCGGCGTGATCTCGCGCGCATTGGCGGACGCGTGGTTTTCCGCGTTGCGCGATGGCGTCGATTGGCATTCCGGCACGCGCATGATGTACGAACGCATGGTGGATGTGCCACGTCTACTCGGGCATTACGCCGTCGACGATCCCGCACTACCTGATGTGCTGCGCGAGGCGCTTGCGGTGGTTCAGGACAACGTGCACACGCCGTTCAACAGCATCGGCCTGAATTTTTATCGCGATGAACACGACAGCGTGGCACCGCATAACGACACGCTGCACGAGTTGATGCCTCATCAGCCGATTGCGTTGTTGTCGCTAGGCGCGACACGGACGATGATTATCCGCCGCAAGCTGCCTCCGCGTCTGAAGATCGAGTTGGAGCTGGAGGCGGGCAGTTTGCTGACCATGGGATGGAATGCACAGCTGCATTACGACCATGGCATTCCTAAGCTGAAGCAGTCCGTCGGCCCGAGGATCAGCGTCGCGTTTCGGGTGAGGTCGGCATCGCTGTCACAAAGTTGGGGCGATCGCTAAAGCGACATCGCCGGCATGGATTTTCATGCCGGTTGCAGCAACGCGCTGAGATGTTCCGGATGCGCGATGACGGCGTGGGCGCCGGCTTCTTCCAATTCTTCGCGGCTGCCAAACCCCCACAGCACGCCAATACCGGCCACGTGGTTGGCAACCGCGCCTTCGATATCGAAGCGTCGATCGCCAATCATTACCGTGTCTTGCGGTGCTGCGCCGAAGTGCGCCAATGCGTCGGCGATCATCGATGCCTTCTCGCTATGCGGACTTGAAGGATCGGGTCCATATAACTTTTCGAAGTGGCCACCAAACGGTAGCGCTTCAATGATGGGCGCCGCATGCTGCTGCGGCTTGCTGGTGACCACGGCAAGCCGATGGCCGGCAGCGTGAAGGCCGGCGATCATGTTCGCGATGCCGGGATAGATGGCATGTTCACGCCAACCGAGTTTGGCGAAGCGCTCGTGGTAATAGTCCACCGCCGCTTCGATTCGCACGGCATCGTTATCAAGCAGCGGCGCGAAGCTATGCCGAAGCGGTGGCCCGATCCACGAGCGCAGATCGGCCGGCTCCGGCACGGCAAGCTTCGCTAGCGCGTGCCGAATGCAGGCGGTGATGCCCGGCTCGGAATCGATCAGCGTGCCATCGAGGTCAAACAGGCAGAGCATTACTTTGCGGCGCGTGCGCGCAGCGCAGCAACTGCTGGCAACTCCTTGCCTTCCAGGAACTCCAGGAATGCGCCGCCGCCGGTGGAGATGTACGAAACCTTGTCGGCGATGCCGTACTTGTCCACGGCAGCTAGCGTGTCGCCGCCACCGGCGATCGAAAACGCCTTCGAGTCGGCAACCGCATGGGCCAGTACTTCTGTGCCCTTGCCGAAGGCGTCGAATTCGAACACGCCCACCGGGCCGTTCCACACCACCGTGCCGGCCTTGGCGATCAGTTCGGCATAGAGCTTGGCGGTTTCCGGGCCGATGTCGAGAATCATCTCGTCATCCTTTACCTGGTCCACCGGTTTGACCGAGGCCTGTGCGTGCGCGGAAAACTCCGATGCTACGACCACATCCACGGGCATCGGTACTTGGGCGCCACGGCGCTTGGCATCGGCAAGCACTTTCTTGGCGGCGCCGAGCAGGTCCGGTTCGTACAACGAGTTACCTACCTGATGACCTGCAGCGGCGATGAAGGTGTTGGCGATGCCGCCGCCGACAATCAGTTGATCGACCTTGCCGATCAAGTTTTCGAGCAGGGTGAGCTTGGTGGAAACCTTCGAGCCAGCCACAATGGCGAGCAACGGATGCGCGGGATGCTCCAGCGCTTTGCCGAGCGCATCGAGTTCTGCGCACAACAGCGGGCCTGCGGCGGCGATCGGTGCGAATTTGATCACGCCATGCGTCGAAGCCTGCGCGCGATGCGCGGTGCCGAAGGCATCCATCACGAACACGTCGCAGAGCGCCGCATATTTCTTGGAGAGTGCGTCGTCGTCCTTGCCTTCGCCGACATTCATGCGGCAGTTTTCCAGCACCACCACTTCACCGTCGGCCACATCCACGCCGTTGAGATAGTCGGCAACCAGGCGCACCGGTTTGCCAAGTTGCTCGCCCAGCCACGTCGCCACCGGCGCCAGCGAGGATTCCGCATCGAACTGGCCTTCCTTCGGGCGCCCAAGATGCGAGATCACCATCACCTTGGCGCCCGCATCACGCGCGGCCTTGATGGTTGGCAGCGCTGCATCCAGGCGTTGGGTCGAGGTGATGCGGCCGTTCTCGATCGGCACATTCAAATCTTCGCGAATCAGCACGCGCTTGCCGCGTAGGTCGAGGTCGCTCATGCGGATGACAGTCACGTGATAACTCCTGATAGCGAAGGAAGTCGGCCAAGGAGGCCGGAACCGCTTATTTTCCCGCCCGCGTCGCGGCGATGCAAACGGCGGGGTTTAAACTAGACGTATGTCTTCCATGGAGTGGTCCTATGGCGTCCGACCTCGTCCTCTATAGCTACTGGCGTTCCAGCGCCGCCTTTCGCGTGCGCATAGCGCTGAATCTAAAGGGATTGCATTACGAAACGCGGGCAATACACCTGCTTCGCGAAGGGGGTGAGCAACACACACCGGCCTATGCCGCGCTCAACCCGCAGGAACTGCTTCCCACCCTGCTGGACGGCGAGCGGGTGCTGACCCAGTCGATGGCGATCCTCGAATACCTGGACGAAACCCGCCCACAACCACCATTGCTGCCCGGCGATGCGGCGGGTCGGGCGCGCGTGCGTGCGTTGGCGCAGGTGGTTGGCTGCGATATCCACCCGATTGGCAACCTGCGCGTGCTGCAGTGGATAGATAGCCAGTTCAACGCGGACGACGAACAAAAATCGGTGTGGATGCGGCACTGGGTGTCCAGTGGTCTGCACGCTTTGGAAACGATGCTGGCAAGCAGCAAGGACACCGGCCGTTACTGCCATGGCGATACGCCGGGCCTGGCTGACGCATGCCTGGTGCCGCAGGTGTACAACGCGCGGCGATGGAAGGTGCCGTTGGGGGATTACCCGACCATTTTGCGCATCGATGCAACGTGCGCGACGTTGGATGCGTTCCACCATGCGATGCCCGAGCAGCAGCCGGATGCGCAGGTGAAGGCTTGAGCGTGTGTTTTCCGAGATGCTGAGCGGTCTTTTCGCTCGTCATTCCGGCCTGCGCCGGAATGACGAGCGAAAAATTTTGCGTTGATTAGACAGGGCAGCCCTCGACCGCTCTTTTAGAACCCCAACCCATACGGATCATTACCCGCCAACTCGGCACTCTCCGTATTGCCGCCTTCGGAAAGGCGAATCTTCAACGCCAGACCATCACGCGAGTCGGCCTTCGACAGTGCTTCTTCCAGCTCGATTCGGCCGCTCTTGAACAGTCTGTACAACGACTGGTCGAACGTCTGCATGCCGTCCTGCAGGCTGCGATCCATTGCTTCCTTCACCTCGTGGATCTGGCCACGGCGGATCATGTCGCGGATGAAAGGCGTATTGAGCAGCACTTCCACCGCAGGCAGGCGGCGCCCATCTTTACCCGTGACAAGACGCTGGCTGATCACCGCGCGCAAGTTCAGGGCAAGGTTCATCAGCACGTTCTTGTGTGCCGATTCGGGGAAGAAGTTGAGAATGCGTTCCAGCGTCTGGTCGGCGTTATTCGAATGCAGCGTCGCCAGGCACAAGTGACCGGTTTCGGAGAACGCGATCGCCGCTTCCATCGTATCGGTATCGCGAATCTCGCCGATCATGATCACATCTGGCGCCTCACGCATCGCGTTGCGCAGGGCTTCGTGATAGGTGTGCGTGTCCAGACCCACTTCGCGCTGGTTGACGATCGATTTCTTGTGACGATGCAGATATTCGATCGGATCCTCGATGGTAAGGATGTGGCCGGGCGTGTTGGAATTACGATGGTCGAGCATCGCCGCCAGCGTGGTCGATTTACCCGAGCCGGTTGCGCCCACCACCAGGATCAGTCCGCGCGGCTCCATGATCAGCTCGCGGAAAATCGCCGGCAGTTGCAGCTGGTCGATGCTGGGGATCTCGCTTTTGATCGCGCGGATCACCATGCCCACTTCGCCGCGTTGCTTGAATACGTTGATGCGGAAACGGCCGGCTTCTTTCACCGCCAGCGCCATGTTGAGTTCCAGATCGCGCTCGAACTGAGGCACCTGGCCTTCGTCCATGAGCGAATAGGCGATCTTCTTCACCATGCCGCTAGGCAGCCCGGTGTTGCCGAGCGGGTAGAGCTTGCCCTCGACCTTGATGTTTACCGGGGCGCCCGTCGTCAGAAACATGTCCGACGCGCCCTTGTCCACCATCAACTTGAGGAAGTAACCGATATCCACTTTGAAGACCCCAATTTTTTACGCATTGCATTCAAGGATTGTGCCCGCTCACAATACGCTGTGATCCTCCGAGAGGAATGAGTGATGGTGCACACATTTTCCCCGTTACAGGAACGCTACAGGCGTATCCCGGCGGTGGTACCGGTCTTGGTGCTGGCTTTGGCGCTATCTCTTGGCGGTTGCGCAAGCGTACCTCCTCCGGATAGCGCGATGAATCAGGCCCAAGCCCAGCTACAGGCGGCCCGCGACGCGGGTGCGGCCGATTATGACCCTGTCGACTTCGGTTTCGCGCAGGACAAGTTCCAACAGGCCCAGGTGGCCATGGCGGATCGCAAATATGCCCAAGCGGCCGATTTGGCCGACGAGTCTCGTGCGGATGCCACGCTGGCGCGCACCAAGGCGCTGTTGGGTGCTGCACGTGCCCAAATTCAGTCCAAAACGGACGCAAACAGTCAGTTACGTGCGCAGAATGCCGAGGCGCAGTCCGAGAACGACCAGCACTATCAGCAGCAGAAGGCCCAGCTAGCCGCCCAGCAGGCAGCGATGCAGCAGCCCGCCGCCGACAATGGCGACAACGGCAATCCGGCTTCCTCGTCAACCTCGCCTGCGCCCGCAGCGAGCTCCACGCTCCCGGCCCAGGCGCCGGTGCAGCAGGATCTTCCCGCGCCGTCGTCCTCGGTGCTTGGCAATCCGCCACAGCAACCACAGCAACAGCAAGGGCAGGGTGGTTTCCAGACCGTGCCTGATGCTGGCCAGCAGAACCAGGGAGGCCAGCTATGAAAAACCGTTACCTATCGATCATTGCCGTGGCAGCGCTGGGCTTGCTCGCCTGCACCGCCGCCCAGGCGCGCAAGGATGACCTGGACGTCGATCGCCTCAACAACAGCCTGAACCAGTTGGCCAGCGATCCCACCCTCGGCACCTACGCCCAGGCGGATCAGACGCTCGCGCGCGACGCTATCAACCAGCTGGCCCAGGCCAGCTCGCACGATCGCCCGCACTTCCTGTACATCGCCGAGCGTCGCGTGGATCAGGCCAAGGCGGAGGCCCAACTGCAGGTCGCGCAGCGCCAGTTCAACCAGCTCGATCAGGAAAACGCGCAACTGCAGCTCGATCGCAGCCGCATCGATGCCACCTCGGCACAGCAGCAGCTGGATATCCAGCGCATGCAGTACCAGCTGTCGCAGCAGGAGACCGCACGCCTGCAGGCACAGGGCCAGGAAGCCGCCGACCAGGCCGCGCAGGCTCGCGCCGAGGCCGATCAGGCCCGCAGGCTTGCGGCAGCTCAAAGCAAAGTGGCCCAGGCCGCCAAGCGCCAGGCCGAACTCGCCGCCAAGGCAGCCAAGGCATTGCGCTCGCAGATGCAAGACAACCAGGCGCCCAGCGGCGGCAACTGAACCTGATGCCGGCACGGCCACACCGTGCCGGTTTACGGCTTTTTGATTAAAAACCGCACTGCCATGCGGCTTCCCGAGGGGTCCTTGCGCCCCCTCCGGGCGGGGAGTAGGGTCGATTTGCCGCGGACCTCCTACTTCCGCGGCCTACGACCGAATCATGCCCATACCCACCAACGTCTCTTCGCCCGTGTCCTGTTTTGTCCAGGACTTGGGCCTTGGTTATGCGCGTGATTCAAATCTGTTCGCGGGCACCGCCACGAGCCGCCCGCCGCCTTACCGCGAGGAGGTTAGATCATGTTTGAAAACCAGCAGCGTGACGATGTCGAAGCCTTGATGAAAGCCGATGCGGAGTTTCGTAGGCTCTACCAACATCACAGAGAGCTCGACAGCAAGGTGCACGATGCCGAAATCGGCGTTCTCCCCATCGACGATTTGACCTTGGCAGGGATGAAGAAGGAAAAGCTTTACGCCAAGGAACGACTTCAGCGCATGTGGGATGACCGACAGCACCACGTCAACTGATCTGCGCGTTTTCACGTGACATAAGGCCCCGGAGCGGAAGCGCTGCCGGGGCCATTCTTTTGGGAAACAGAAAAATGTCCGCGCGATGACGCGTCCGCGTGCGCGCGGCGCTACGTTATGATTAGCACTCATAACGAGCCCCGATCCACGCCGCCCACGGAGTTTTCATGACGGTCAACAAAAGCGTCCTCGAGCTGATCGGGAACACCCCC
The DNA here is from genome assembly GCA_903970555.1 of Vulcanimicrobiota bacterium. Lineage (GTDB taxonomy): Bacteria > Pseudomonadota > Gammaproteobacteria > Xanthomonadales > Rhodanobacteraceae > Dyella_B. The sequence goes on along the minus strand of CAJCJD010000018.1, from coordinate 6,380 downwards.
ATGGTGCGCGCTCAGCGCTTGGATACGGGGCGCTGCGAACTGTTCCTGAAACTGGAAAGCGCGAACCCGGGTGGTTCGATCAAGGATCGCATTGGCCTGTCGATGATCGAAGGCGCCGAAAAAGCCGGCAAGATCAAACCCGGCGCAACATTGGTGGAAGGCACCGCCGGCAACACCGGTTTGGGCTTGGCGTTGGTCGCGCAAGCCAAAGGCTATCGCTTGATTCTCGTGGTGCCAGACAAAATGAGCCGCGAGAAAATTTTCAATCTCAAGGCGATGGGCGCCGAAGTCGTGCTGACGCGTTCGGATGTCGCCAAAGGCCATCCGGAGTATTACCAGGACATGGCCGAGCGCATCGCACGCGAAACGCCCGGTGCGTATTTCATCAATCAGTTTGGCAATCCGGATAACCCGCTGGCGCACATCCAGACCACGGGTCCTGAAATCATGCGCCAGATGGATGGCAAGGTCGACGCCATCGTCGTTGGCTGCGGTTCCTCCGGCACGCTGAGCGGCCTGTCGAAATACTTCGCCGAAGCATCGCCGGATACCGCATTCGTGTTGGCCGATCCGGTGGGTTCCATCCTCGCGCAATACATCAACGATGGCGTGCTATCGACCAAATCGGGCAGCTGGATGGTCGAAGGCATCGGTGAAGATTTCCTGCCGAGCATCAGCGACTTCACGCGCGTGAAAAAAGCCTTCGCAATTTCCGATAAGGAAAGCTTCCTCGCCGCCCGCGAATTGCTGGCGAAGGAGGGCATTCTCGGTGGCTCGTCCACGGGTACCTTGCTCGCCGCCGCGTTGAAATACTGCCGTGAACAAACCGAGCCGAAGCGCGTTGTTACACTTGTTTGCGACACCGGCAACAAGTATCTGTCGAAGATGTACAACGACTATTGGATGCTCGACAACGGTTTCATCGAGCGCGAGCAGCACGGCGATCTGCGCGATCTGCTACTGCGTCCGTTCTCGCAACGCGACACGGTCATCGTCGGCCCCAACGAATTGCTGATGACCGCTTACACGCGCATGAAGCTGTACGACGTATCACAGCTGCCGGTGATGGATGGTAGCCGTATCGTCGGCATCCTCGACGAATCAGATGTGCTGATGCACGTGCATGCCGACGAAGCGCGCTTTCGCGACTCTGTCGCCACCGCCATGATCAGCGACCTGCAAATGCTTGATGTGCGCGAACCGATGCAGTCATTGTTGCCGGTATTCGAGCGCGGCCATGTCGCCATCGTGATCGACGGCGATCAGTTCTTGGGTCTGATCACGCGTATCGATCTGTTGAACTATCTGCGTCGCAGGGTGCATTGAGTTCGATCAATCAGCTTCCTCCCCTGCGAAGGAGGGGAGGGTTGGGGGGGTGGCTCGTTCTTGCGCTGAGGCTATTGCATGCCCCCTAACCTCCTCCTGCTTCATAGGGAGAGGGGCGCATCCCGAAGTCGTGGAAGAGTTGCAGCAACTGTGAACTGACAATACGAAAGCCTGTCGAAACGGCAAATCGGCAAAGTCGCCGATTACATCGAAGCCTCGGCTTCGCGTTCTTCGTACAAGGAATCACCGCCATGTGTGGAATTGTCGCCGCCGCCGCTCAACGAGATGTGGCACCGCTGTTGATCGCCGGCCTCAAGGCACTCGAATACCGCGGTTACGACTCGGCCGGCCTGGCAGTGCTCGAAGCTGGGCAAGTCCGACGTGTACGTGCCAAAGGCAAGGTTCGTGAGATGGAGGCGATCTACCTCGCCGATCCGTTTCCGGGCGGCACTGGTATCGCACACACCCGTTGGGCGACGCACGGCGTACCGAATGAAGCGAACGCGCATCCGCACATGATCGGTCGCGTCACCCTCGTGCACAACGGCATCATCGAAAACTATGCCTCCCTGCGCACGGAGCTGCAGACCAAAGGCTATGCCTTCACGTCGGAAACCGACACCGAAGTGATGGCCGCGCTGATTGATGTGAACATCTCCAAAGGCATGAGCCTGCGCGAAGCCGTGCTCGCCACCGTGCGCGAACTCGAAGGCGCCTACGCCATCGCTGTGATCAGTTGCGATGAACCCGGTCGCGTTGTAGGTGCACGTCGCGGTGCGCCACTACTGATCGGCGTAGGCATCGGCGAAAACTTCCTTGGCTCCGATGCGCAAGCATTGATCCAGGTCACCAACAAAATCATCTATCTCGACGAAGACGATGTCGTTGAAATCAGCCGCGACGCCATTCAGATCTATACCCTTGACGGCAAACCCGTCGAACGCCCCATGCACGAAAGCGAACTTTCGGCCGACGCTGTCGAGCGTGGCGAATATCGCCATTACATGCAGAAGGAAATCTTCGAGCAGCCGCGCGCCGTGGCCGACACACTCGAAGCCCGCATCGGTACCCATGGCGTGCTGCCCAATATCTTCGGCGTCGGCGGCGATGAGTTGCTTGCGAAAGTAAAAGGCCTGCACATCGTCGCCTGCGGCACCAGCTACCACGCCGGCCTCGTCGCCAAATACTGGATCGAAGAATACGCACGTCTGCCCGTCAGCGTGGAAGTAGCCAGCGAATACCGCTACCGCGAAGCCGTGGTGCCAGAAGGCACTTTGTTTGTCGCCATCTCACAATCGGGCGAAACTGCCGACACGCTGGCCGCCATGCGCGAATCGCGTCGACGCGGCTATCTCGGCACGCTCGCCATCTGCAACGTGCCCGAATCCTCCGTCGTGCGCGAAGCCGACCTAAAACTGATGACACGCGCCGGCCCCGAAATCGGTGTCGCCTCCACCAAGGCCTTCACCACGCAGCTCACCGCATTCGCATTGCTCACGCTGCATCTAGCCAAACAACATGGCCTGGACAACGCGCGCTATCAGGATCTATGCACGCAACTACTTCATCTTCCGCGCGCGATCGAAGATGCACTAAAGCTCGAGCCACAAATCATCGAACTCTCCGAGCGCTTCGTCCACCGCAATCACGCCCTGTTCCTCGGTCGCGGCGCGCACTATCCGGTAGCGCTAGAGGGCTCGCTCAAGCTCAAAGAAATTTCCTACATCCACGCCGAAGCCTATCCAGCCGGCGAACTTAAGCACGGCCCACTCGCACTCGTCGACGAAGACATGCCCGTCGTCGCAGTAGCACCGAACGGCCCACTGCTCGACAAACTCAAATCCAACCTGCAGGAAGTGCGCGCGCGCGGCGGCGAACTCATCGTCTTCGCCGACTCCGCTGCACACATCGACGGCAACGCTGCGCGCGGCATCATTCTGCGTATCGATGCGGGTGGCGAATTCATAGCGCCAGCGGTATTTACTGTGCCGCTGCAATTGCTCGCCTATCACGTCGCCGTACTGCGAGGCACGGATGTGGATCAGCCGCGTAACCTGGCTAAGTCTGTCACGGTGGAATAGTTTCCAACGGGGGTAAGCTCTGTTACACGGTCGTGGTGACTACCCCCTCTACTGTGGCAGTCCAGCCATACCGCTGAGCATGCGTCGCTTGGCGAGCTAATCCTGCGGCTGAGGGACCAACGGAGTGTTTTATATGTCGGCCCCGGCGGTTGCGGTAGCTACGTAAACGATCAGAGCGCTCATATTAGCGTGCACCACAACCACTTGCAGCCCGCCATGTCGGAATAGTGCGATCCAAAAGCATCACCATGCTTGCGTTCCGGCTGACAATGGCCAACGGAGTATGTCGATTGAGAAGCGTTGCCACGGATAGGCCGTACGTTTCTGCAAATATTCGAGTTCAACTCAAAGCGGAACGAAGCTAAGTTTTTACGATTTGATAGCGTAAAAGTTCAGCTTGGCAGCGTTACACCTGAAATCTGAGCGCAAATGGCCAGAAGGCGATCTTGCATCGCTGTGTCATGGGCCTGTGGATTCGGCTTCATTCGCTTGAGGTGATAGAAATATTTTCCTGTGACTTGCGCACTCGGATCGTCGTTCGCCGCGAGCCAAGCCTGCGTGATGTGCGCTTGGTCCATGTCGTCGGGCGCACCAGGTCCGCCCATCTTGGTCGGCACCCAGCCTGGCTCTAACGCATTCGAAAGAACATCCGTCCAGCGCCGGGCAACAGCGAAGGCAAGTATTGTGTCGTGGAGTTTGCTTTCGGCATAGGCGGACGATCCATTCCAGCGGCGCGTCTTCCAAAGGATGTCGTCCAGGTTGGCATCCACGTGATGATGCATGCCGGAGCTGAGATAGACGGCTCGTGTAGGACGCTCGATCAGCGCGGTGAGTAGGTAAGGCGACAACGTGTTGACGGCGAAGACATGCGGCAAACCATCGGCGGTGCTGCGCTGTCCTTCGCGGTATCCGACGGCTACATTGTGAATGACTGCATCGAAGCGCCCGAGTGCGTTGACTTGTGCTGCAACGCTCGTCGTACCCGCAATGGTTTCCAGATCGCCGATGACGACAGCCTCCGCTGCAGGCAGGGAACGCAAGGCATCCTCAGCGCGATTGGCATTGCGTGCGTGGATGACGACGTTATGGCCTTGGCTTGAGAGTAGCTCGGCCGTCATCAAGCCAAGGCCGGTAGACGAACCGGAAATAAAGATGCGTGACATGTTTCATTCTCCTGGGGTCGATGCCAGCAAGTCGTGGCTTGCTGGTACGGCCTTTAATGTTTCAACGTTGCGGCACACGAACGGTAAGTACGAGTGCCCCGCCAATAAGTGCGCAGATGGCGCCAAAGAGATAGACGGCGGCATAACCAAAATGTCCGGCGATGATGCCCGCCGAAGGGCCGGAAATCCCGTAAGCGATGTCGAGAAAGGCGACGAAAGCACCCATGGCACTCCCACGATTCGCCGGCGCCACGCGTTTGAGTGCTTCCACGCCCAGCGCTGGGAATACAAGTCCGCAGCCAAGTCCCGTGACGAGTGCACCCACGAGCGCGATGACTTCATACGGAGCTGTCCACACCATGGCCTGCCCTATCGCTTCGACAATCAACGACCAGAGCGCAACGCGATAACCACTCATTTTGTCCGGCAAATGTCCGAGCACGAGGCGCACAAAAATGAAGCCGATACCGAAAGCCGTCATCACCAAGCCTGCATGACTCCACGCCTTTGCTGCGAAGTAAAGCGATGCGAAAGCAGTGAGACCTGACAAGCCAACGCCCTGCAGCATGAGACCAAATCCCTCTCGCCAAATCTGACCGATGACGCGGTAGAACGGCAGGCGCTGGCCCGCTGAGCTTGAGTAGGATGTGCCACGAAGCGCAATCGCCGCGGCGGTGAGCGGTGCGACGATGCATGCAATCATGGCCATTTGAAGTCCATAGGCCTGATAGAGCACCATGCCGACCGGTGCACCGATGGCGAGCGCTGCAAACATCGCGATGCCGGTCCACGACATGGACATACCAGCGCGCTGCGGACCCACTGACGCAATCGACCAAGACACGCAGCCGGTGACGAACTGACTCTCGCCAAATCCAGCGACCAGACGACCAACAATGACCACGGCGAGACTTGTCGCGGGCGACAGAGCGGGCGTCGCTGCAATGAGATACAGAAGGCCGCCAATTGCGCATACGCCCGCGCCCTGGAGAGCAGATCGCTTGCCACCGTGATGATCGGTCAATCGACCGGCATAACCACGCGTCAGCACCGTCGCGACGAATTGAATACCGATGACGAGACCGACGATAAAATTGCTGAAGTGAAGCTTCTCGTGAATGAACAGCGGAATCACCGGCAACGGCAGACCGACAGCGAGATAGCCGCAGAACAGTGCCGCAATGATGCCGGGTGCTGGGCGAGATAGATGAGCCGGCGTTGCTTGAAGCCGACTTACATCGTTTACAGCGGGCGCTGACATAACAGCCTCCACAAGCTCAGTTGATGAAGATCCAGGCGTCGCCCGTTTCCTTGGGCGATGCCTTCGAATTACGCCAAGACTTCAGAGTTGGCGGGGGACGTGCTGAAAAGGTCGGGACGATACCCGCTCGCTTTGAGCAGGTAGTTGCGGGAAGCAACGACGTCAGCGGATAGCTGCGCCACATCGACGCCCACCAACTTGCCTGCACGCTTACGGATCTCGCCTGCCACCATCACAGTGTCGACATCCGAACGTTCGACAGCTTGCACAACGGTGCCAATCGCGTTCGTCACCGGGAAGACCGCAGCACCATCCGTTCGAATCATGATGATGTCGGCCTGTTTGCCGGGGCTCAGCGTGCCAATCGAATCTTCGAGTCCCGCGACGCGCGCGCCATTGACCGTTGCTGCTTCCAGCACCGCATTCACCGAGATCGGCGCCGGTACGTTTGCTTCCTTATGAAAGCGGCGATAGCGCATGGCAGAACGTTGCTGTCCGAACAGCGCGTGCATCTCGCCAAACATGTCGCTACCGAAAGCGGTGTCCAGA